>JBBQGR010000261.1:0-4366 GCA_038323185.1 Phycisphaerales bacterium
GCTTCTGCCCTCGCCGGGAGTGAATCAACGCCGCTTCGTGGCCGATAACGCAATGGCCTCTACCGCGCAATCACGAGCCAGTGCGAGCGCGAACCAGGCACGATGGAGACTTGGAAGATGAGCACGAGCGAAGTCTGGTACGCGATCCCGTCCGCCAACGTCGAGCGCTGCCGCGAGACGCTGCCCAAGTGGCGCGAGATGGGCTACAAGATCGCGATCCTGCAGAACCAGACGCGAGGCGAGATTCCCGCGGACATCGTGGTGTGGTCCGACCACTATCCGGGCTGGCCGGGGTCGATCAATCAGTTGTGCGCGTCGATTGTGCCAAAGTCGGCATCGATCGTGGTGAGCGGCGGCGACGACATGTTGCCGGACCCGAACCGCACGGCGCAGGACATTGCGAGCGAGTTCCACGAGCGGTTCCCGGACGGCTTCGGGATCATGCAGCCCATCGGCGATGAGTTCTGGGGCGCGAGCACGTTTTGCGGCTCGCCGTGGCTCGGGCGTGGATGGATCGAGCGGGCGTACGGCGGGAACGGGCCGATGCCCGCGCAGTACCGCCACAACTGGGCCGACAACGAGATCTTCTGGGTGGCGCGGTGCATGGACGCGTTGTGGCTGAGGAAGGACCTGACGCAGTACCACAAGCACTTCATCCGCGAGGGGGGCGTGGAGCCGGAGTATTGGACGAAGAACGTGGAGGGCTTCGACCGGCACGACATGCTGCTGTACATCCTGCGGTCGTGGCAGCGGTTCCCGGGGTGCGAGGTGCTGGACGTGCCGGGCGCTGCGGCGCGGCTGTACGACCACGCGATCTACGAGAAGCAGTACACGGGCAAGGCCGAGGAGTTCTTCTTCGCGAAGTTCGGGGCGGGCGTTGTGGCCAATAGCTGCGTGGCGAAGTTCAGGAAGGCGCTGGAGGCGTGCGCGAAGGCCGGGCGCCGGGCCGTTGCGGTGTATGGCGCGGGAACGCACACGCGCTCGATGGCGCGGATCCTGATGGATGCGCCCTGCACGGTGCGCTGCATCATCGACGACAACGCGAAGCTCTGGGGCAAGACACTCTGGAACTTCCCGATCGTCTCGCGCGAGGAAGCGCTGCGGCTTGGCGTGGATGTCGTGGTGCTGAGCAGCGACTCGATGGAGCAGCGGCTCTTCGACAACGCGCGGATATTCATGGATGCGGGCATCGAGGTGCTGCGGCTGTATCCGCCCGAGGTGGCGGAGGGAACGACACCGGCGATCAACGGAGCTACGAGCGTCGCACGTGATCTCGCCGCCGAGCTTCAGGCGGCGCGAAGTGGCGTGATCGGGCGTGAACAGGACGGATGCTCGGAAGAGCTCGCGCCCAGGCAAATTGTGGAGCTTGCACGATGACCGAACTCGGCTATGACGCGTACGCGATGCTCACTCGCTCGGTGGACGCGAGCGCGCCCGTGACGATCGTTGATCTGGGTGCTCACCACGGCGTGACTGTGAAGCGCATTCTTGAGGAATTTCCGAACGCGACGGTGCACGCCTTTGAGCCCGTGCCGGATGTCTACGCCGTGCTGCGGGAGCAGGTGGGCGCGCTCTCGAAGGTCCGCACGATCCGCGCGGCGGTGGGGGACCGCGTGGGGCACATCCCGATGCACGTGACGAAGAATCGCTGGTGCAGCAGCGTGCTGGCGCCCAGCCAGGCGGGCAAGGACCTCTACGGCGACTGGTACGACACGCAGACGACGGTTGATGTCGAGATCACGACGCTGGACGCGTGGGCGCAGCGGTCGGGGATCCGCAAGATCGACATCCTGAAGATTGATGTGCAGGGCTTTGAGATGGCGGTGCTGCGCGGCGCGAGGGGGCTGCTCGAGGCGGGCGTGACGGGCATCGTCTGCGAGGCGCAACTGATCCAGGAGTACGACGGCGCTTCGACCTTCAACGAGATCGACGTGTTCCTGCGGAGTGCGGGGTACACGCTGCACCAAATCCATCAACTCTCGCACCAGGGGCCAGAGCTCCAGACGTCTTGCCTTGATGGCCTCTGGCTGCACAACGCCGCGCTCGCGAAGCTTCGGGCGAATCCGGTCACGGTTGAGGAGTGCTCGGCTCGCGGCGTGCGCGTGCGCGAGGTTGCGCGCGAGCTTGCCTCCAGCCCGAGGGCCAGGATCGCTGTCTTTGGAGCGGGAAAGCACACACGCCGCATCGCACGAACGCTTCGCGACCAGGGACTCACCTGGGTCGCGGTGATTGATGAGAACCCGGGCCTCATCGGCGCGCAGGTGGCCGAGCGCGATGTCGTCTCGATGGCGCAGGCGCTCGCGATGAATCTGGACGCGGTGCTGCTCTCGTCGGACACGTTTGAGGCTCAGATGTGGGAGCGGACGCGGCCGTTGCGCCATGCGGGAATCCGCGTGGTGCCGATCTACGGGTCTTTTATTGATGCGGCGTAAGGGTCGCGGTGGACGCGTGGTGATCATGCAGTTGGGCAAGCCTCAAGGAAGCAGCACATGAACGTTCTTGTCACTGGTTCGAGCGGGCTGATCGGTTCCGAGGCGGTTGAGTTCTTCAGCCGCATGGGATTTCGCGTGCTCGGGATCGACAACAACATGCGGGCGGACTTCTTCGGGCCCAGGGGAGACACGACGTTCAACCTGCGCCGGCTCCAGGCATCGTGCGAGCGCTTCGAGCACACGACGCTGGACATTCGCAATCGCGGGGGCGTTGACGCGCTCTTTGAGCGCGAGGCCATCGACCTTGTGATCCACGCCGCGGCTCAGCCGAGCCATGATCTCGCGGCCAAGCGAGTCTTTGATGATTTTGAGGTCAACGCGATGGGGACGCTGAACCTGCTGGAGGCGACGCGCCAGCACAGGCCGGAGTCGGTCTTCATCCAGGTCTCGACCAACAAGGTGTACGGCGATGCGCCCAACCATCTTGCGCTGAAGGAACTGGAGACGCGGTACGACTTCGCGGACGCGCGCTGGGCCAACGGGATCGATGAGAAGCTGTCAATTGATCAGAACACGCACTCGCTCTTTGGCGTCAGCAAGGCCTCGGGCGATCTGCTGGCGCAGGAGTACGGGCGGTACTTCGGACTCAAGACCGGTGTGTTCCGCGGCGGGTGCTTGACGGGGCCGCAGCACGCGGGGGTCGAGCTGCACGGGTTCCTGAACTATCTTGTGCAGACCGCGCTGGCGGAGAAGCCGTACACGATCTTCGGGTACAAGGGCAAGCAGGTGCGCGACCAGATCCACTGCCACGATGTGATCAACGCCTTCTGGCACTTTGCGCAGAAGCCGCGGCCGGGCGAGGTGTACAACCTCGGGGGCGGGCGGCAGAACGCGGCGAGTGTGGTGGAGTGCATCGAGATGATCGCGCATCGCACGGGAAAGCGCCCGGCGTTGTCGTATGACCCGACGAACCGTGTCGGCGATCACATCTGTTACTTCACGGATCTGTCCAAGCTCAAGGCCCATTACCCGGGCTGGAAGCTGACGTACTCGCTGGAGCAGATCGTGGATGAGATGATTGGATGCATCCAGCGGCTGCGGAAGGCGGCGTAGCGGCGCACGCGCCTGCGAGTGGACATCGGTCAGTCGTTGAGCTGCCACGCGTAGATCCGCAGCACCGGCACGCCGCGAGGCTTGAAGATTGCGAGCGCCAGGTCCGCCATGGAGTCCTCGTGCGCGTCTGAGGAGATGAGGACGGCGTCGAAGCCCGCGCGGGCGTGCGCGGTCTGCACGAGCGGCACGCCCAGAAGAGAATCACCGTTGGGGGCGTCGTCCAGGATGCGGACGACGCGAACGCCCGCTCGCTCGAAGGGGGCCAGTCTCATCTCCCGCGTGTGCCGGCCCGCGCCATAGAGCGCGATGCGGCGGTAGCCGCGCACGCGGCAGGTCAGCGCGGCGTTGTTGATGAGTGCCGCCTTGATCTGCTCATGCGTGGAGGCGTGGGGCGGCAGCGTGAGCGGGTCTGGAGCGTGAGCGGCGATGGTTTGGGGTGGCGGCAACGGCGCGGGCACGAGAGAGAGCGCGCGGGCCGCGATGGTCAGTGCGCGGGCGTGCTCGTCGGTTGACGCGAGGCCCGCGTTGATGAGTGCTTCCACTGCGGCTGGCAACGCCTTTGGCGCGAGGTGGACCTGATCGCAGAAGAACTCGGGACGCTGGTGTCCTGCGCGGGTGGTGATGGCGCGGGTAATGTCGAGGAACGCGGCGTCGAGCGTGGTGGCGGCGGCGGCGAGAGCGGCGTTGAATGCGAGTGTTGCGCGGCGGCGCTCGACGAAGGAGCCGACGGTCGGATACTCGGGGTTGGGGACGCGTGCGTCGTTGGTGGGCGGGGCGGCCCAGAAGGCGAGGAGGCGCGAGCGTGTGAGGGCGCGAGCGGC
>JBBQGR010000262.1:0-4357 GCA_038323185.1 Phycisphaerales bacterium
GACTGGCGGCGTGATCATCCGACGCTGCGCGGGGCCGCGCTCGACAATCTCATCATCGCCGACATGCGCAAGGTTCGGCTCGAGCAGGGTGGTGGATCGATCGCGATCGCGACGAGCGATCAGGGGCCAGCGATCATCGAGGCGACGAGTGCGGAGGTGAAGGCAATTGTGGTGCCCTTTGATCCGGCCGCGAGCACGTGGCCGTTCGATGTTTCGTTCGTGATCTTCACGGCGAGCGCGGTGGGATATCTCGGTGATGATGGCGCTTCGGGCACGGGTCGCATGGTGCAGCCGGGGCAGGTGCTTGCGGATCGCGTGCCCGCCGGCGCAACGGACATAAAAATGCGCACGCCGGATGGTGTGGAGCAGGCGGTTGCATCATCGACCGATGGCTCGATTGCGTTTGGTCCGCTTGCGAGAGCGGGCGTGTACGAGCTCACGTGGAACGGGCCGGGCGGACCGACCGATGAGGCGGGCGAGGGCGGGCGCATGCGCCGCGTCTTCGCCGCGAACCTTGCAGATCCCGAGGAGTCCGATGTCGCGGCGGTGGACACGATCGAGCTCGCGAACCAGCCAGTCGCGGCCGCCAGCGATGGGAGCTCGGTTGCGGACATGAAGTTGTGGCCCTGGCTCATCCTCTTCGCGCTCGCGTTTGTGATGTTCGAGTGGTTCATCTACAACCGCAAGGTGTACGTGTAGGCCCGACACTTCCCGCCTCTTGTGAAAGCCGTTGGCCCGGATATCGAATGAACGTGCCAGCGGGATCGGCGTTGGCCAGAGGAGCGTTGTAGTGCCTGATGCTGGGGGTGAGGCTGGCAGGCGGCTGGGGCGCGTGGCGCTCGGGCGTGTGGCTGCGCTGCGCGGCCTGCTGGTGCTGTGTCTCATCTTCTTCGTTGCGATTGCAGCGCGCCCTGGTGATGCGATGGCGCAGGCGCCGAGCGCAGCGGCCCCGCTGACCATCACGCAAGTTGACTTCGGATTCGGACCTCTTCTCGCGGCGGAGCGTTGGCAGCCGGTTGTTGTCTGGATCGCTTCGGATCGCGCCATCTATGGTGTTGTGTCGCTGGAGTTTCAGCAGGACGGGAGCCAGAGCGCGCGGGTTGAAGCGTCGTTTGCGACGACGCCTGGGAAGACGATCCCGGTTGAGCTTGTGATCGCGCCGCCGCACCGGCTGGCGCGAGTGACGCTGCGCGTCTCGGGCGGGCCGCGCGAGATCCGCCGCGTGTACACGCAGATGCCCGATGAGAACGAGTATCCGATGCCGCCCGTGCAGTCGGAGGCGATCCTGATTGCGAACATCGGCGAGACGGGCGCTGAGAAGATTCTTGCCACGTTCTCGCGCGTCACGCCAGACAGCCTGATGGTGACCGATGGGGGCCCCGTCGCGGGACTCAAACAGATCGCGCCTGTCAGTCCGCTCCCGAACACTGGGGATGACCAGGTGCGCGCGGCCGATCGCTGGCGCCAGCAGATTGTCGCGCCGGTGCTTGATCCCGCGCTCGTCCCCATCGCGTGGAAGGCGTGGGACGCCGCGGCGGCGGTGGTTGTTCGCGCTCCGACGCTTGAGTCGATGGATGAGCGGCGTCGCGCGGCCCTCATGACGTGGGTTGAGGCTGGTGGGCGGCTGGTTGTGGTGATGGATCCGACGACAGCATGGACGCTTGGCGCGGCCTTCCCCGGCGATCCGCTTCCTGTTGATGCCGCGCCCGTCGAGCGATGGAGCGTCACCGACGGCGAGGCGTTTGTGATGGAGCGAGATGTGCGGCCAATCGAGCTTCGCGGCCGCGCCATGAGCCTGACGCCCACTGGGCAGCGCGAGGGATGGCGGCTTGGCTGGCCCGTGACGCGCGAAGCTCAGCCTGCGCGGGGGATGCTCGCGACGGGCCCGGTTGGAATGGGGATCGTGACGCTTCTTGGGGTTGAGCCTGGCTTCATTCCGTCGCGAGTGTCGGCTGAGGCAGAAGGCTCACTCTGGGAGCAGGTGCTGATCGGTGACTCCATCGGCCTGCTGCCCATGCATCGCGGGCCGGACGTTTCGGGCGAGGTGAACATGGGCTCATGGTGGTACGCGGGCTCGGGTGAGGACACGCAGAGCGCACACTCTGTGATGGTCGCGCTCGATCTTGCGGCCCGCGGCCTGTCTGTGCCTCAGGGCGTGTTCCTGCTTGTTGGGCTGAGCATGGTGGCGCTCGCGGTCTTGATCGGGCCGCTGGACTTCATCGTCTTCCGGCGGCGCGGCCTTGGCGGGCGCACATGGCTGACCGCGATGATCTGGATCGGGCTCGCGACCGTCGGTGCCTATGTGCTGCCGGGCCTCACCCGGAGCTCGCAGAGCGCGGTGCGCCGGGTTGAGGTCCTCGACATGCTCGCTGTTGGTTCTGCCGCGAGTGGGGAGACTCTCGACGTTCGTACGTACGAGACCGCGATCACCGGCCTCTTCTCGGTCCGCTCCCAGTCGTGGGAAGAGTCGCAAGAAGGCGGGGGCCGCTGGTGGCGCGGCGTCTCGACGACGCCCTTGGGATACTCCGGCGAGGCATCAATCGGGGCCTTTCAGCCGCTGCGCACGCGGCTTGCCGGCTCGGAGGGGGACGTAGCACTCCGCCGCACGGCGATCACGTCGCTCAGCATGCCGCAGTTTACTTTTCGTGGGCTTATGGATTCATCCCCTGGGCGAGGCCGCGAGATGCGCGTTCGAGTGACGCCCAAGGGTGCGAGCGAGATGGTGATTCGCGTTGAGGGGGTTGCGCCGGGCGCTCGGCTCGTTGCTGCATCGCTCATGCGGCCATGGGAGTTGCCGGTTGGTATGGTGGGCGAACCGGTCCGGGGCGATGGTGCAATTGAGGTCACGTTTCCCGCTTCGCGCCGAGAGTCTGGTGCAGTCCCGGGCGAGGCATGGTCGGGGTTTGGCCAGGGCCTGGGTCTGGTAGGATCGCCCCAGGACGCAACAAGTTCGGAAGGTTCTTCATTGTCATCATCGGGCCTTGGAGCGCTCCCGGGCCTGCGCGAGCGTGGTGACGCGATCATGCGGCGTGTCCACCAGTTCGATGTGAATGCGACCGAGGACGGGAGTGGTTACGCGTGCTTGTTTCTCGAGCTTGACGAGGCGTCGGAGGGCAGTGGTGTTCGTTTGCCGCTGGTGACCAGCGGCGGCGTCGCGCTGAATCGCAATGTGCTGATGCGTGTCCTGGTCCCGTGGTCGCGAGCCAAACCATGATCGAGATCAACAACCTCACCAAGCGCTACGGCGCACTCACCGCGCTCGATGGCCTCACGCTCTCCATCAAGCAGGGGGAGGTGTTCGGCTTCATCGGGCCCAACGGCGCGGGCAAATCGACCACGATGAAGATCCTAGCGTGCCTGCTCAAGCCCGACGCGGGGAGCGCCTCTGTCTGTGGGCTCGATATCGCTGGCGATGGTGATGAGATCCGGCGCGTGATCGGCTACATGCCGGACTTTCTGGGCGTGTACGAGGACCTGACGGTTGACGAGTATCTGCAGTTCTTCGCCGCGGCGTTCGGGATCGTGCGCGGGCGGCGGCGCGTGCTGGTCTCGCAGGTGCTCGAACTGACCGATCTCACGCAGAAGCGTGATGCGCTTGTGGATTCGCTCTCGCGCGGCATGCAGCAGCGGCTGGGCGTGGCGCGCGTGCTGATCCATGATCCGAAGGTGTTGCTGCTTGACGAGCCCGCCAGTGGCCTTGATCCGCGCGCCCGCATTGAGATGCGTGAGCTGCTTCAAGAGCTCGCGCGCATGGGAAAGACGCTGATGGTCTCGAGCCACATCCTCTCTGAGCTTGGTGAGATGTGCAACACCATCGGCATCATCGAGCGTGGCAAGCTGCTCTACGCGGGCTCGATCCAGGAGGCCTTCGAGAAGACACGCGCCGCGGCTCCGGCGGGCGAGCGCATCCTCGTCAAGCTTGAGCGCGAAGGAGCTTGCGCGAGCGTTGTCGCGGCCGCGCTCGCGGGCGAGGCGCGCGTGGCGCGATGCACGCCCGACGAGGCGACGGCCGAGCTGCTCGTTGAGCTCGCGCCCGGCGAGCATGGCCATCACTTCCTGATCGAACGATTGATCGCGGCGGGTGCCCGGATCCGCGGCTTCCAGCCAGCGGAGCTAAAGCTCGAGGACGCGTTCCTGCGCCTCACGACCGGAGCGCTGCAATGAGCCGGGCGGCCGCAGAATCCGGGACGACTGCGCGGCCGATTGGCATGCCCCTAGATCCCAAGCCGGGCCAGGCGCGGCGCTCCCGTGCGGCGCGGCTCTTTGCAGCGCTGCGCCCAGGCTCGCTGCCGGGGCCTGTCTTTGAGAAGGAGATTCGGGTCTCGGGCCGACGCGTGGGCGTGTACTGGGTTCGTGG
>JBBQGR010000263.1:0-4344 GCA_038323185.1 Phycisphaerales bacterium
GGGGCTATTGCTCTCGAAGGAGCCGCCGAAGGTTGTGCCGCTGTTCGCGCTCGCCAGGCCGAATACGCCGCGTCCGCTGGTACTGGTACTCTCGAAGAGGCCGCCGAAGGTTGTGCCGGTGGGGGCGATCGCCTCGCCGAAGACGCCACGCCCGTCGGTGCTCTGGCTCCTAAAGTAACCACCGAAATTGGTTCCGGCGGCAGCCGATGCATCGCCGAAGACGCCGCGCCCGCTCGCGCTCGCGCTTGCACCGGAGACCCCGGTCCCCGCGGTCGCCGAGCCGGACACGCCGACCCCGCCACTGCTGGCGGTGTTCGTTCCGCGGATGATGTGCGAGAAGGCGGCGGAGCCGCTCAGCGTGAGCGGGTTGGGGACCGACTGCAAGAAAGCCGTGGAGTTCAGACCATCCAGCAGGTCGGCGTTGAGGTTGGCGACGAGGCCGGTTCCCGTCACCGAGAATGGCGAACCTGCGGCGGTAAATGAAGGGGCGACGCCGAAGGTCTTAGCACCCGTGAACGTTTGCGCGTTGTTGAGTAGCGCGACGTTGGACGAAAGGCGCAGATCGCCGAGCGTGCCGGTGCTGAGGTTGGCCGCGTTCTGGTAGAACGTCGCGGGCTGCCCGTTGAGCTGAGTCGCGTTGGTCGCGGTGGCAGCTGTGGTTGCGGAGGTGGCTGTGTTGGCTGTGGCCGCGCTCGCGGCGTTCTGCGCAAAGAGAGCGTTTGGCGCGGCGGTCAGCGGCTGGCGTGGGCTGAGAAGCACGAACCCCGCAGCGTTAACGCAGTTCAGCCCTGTATCTGCCCGCGCCTCGATCTCCAGGAAGCGCTGCTGGCCGGTGAAGGCCGCGCCGAAGTTCAGCGAAACCGTGAAGCGCCCTTCGGCCATCACCACGTTATCGGTGCAGAGCGTGGCGCCGACCTGCGCGCCCCCCGCCGCCGCGTCGTAGAGACGGAACCGCAGGTCATGCAGTCCGGCCGCAGGCAACCCCGATACTTGCAGTTGCCCTTGGTAGGTGAAGGCGGTTGTGAGTGGCTGGGCGGAGGCGGGACGCACACCCACGGCCAGCAGAACAAACAGAGCGGCTACCGAAGCGCGATTGAAAAGCGGGCACATGACGAACCTCCAGATTGACCGCGGTTCAATAGGATTGACCGCCAACACAAGAGAGCAGATCATCGGTGCAAACATGTGCCGCCAGAGCGATGATGGCAGGCCTCACGCGCGCCTCACGCGCATTTCCCTCGAACGACACTCTCCGGATGATCCGTAGCGAGCCGCGCCGCCCGACTCGCGGCCGTTCAAGATAACCGATTTCATCGCTCCGCAACGTTTATTCCTGGAAGAGACGCAAAATTTGAAGCGTGATCGGAATTCGTTCGCATGATCGTGCCCTGCTGGGGCGAGCATGAGCGCACCGGCAGCGTGCCCCTTCCCCTGTGTCTGTTCCGAGTTCAGGCGATGGATGGTGCCCAAGCATCAGCGCGGCGCCGAAGGTGATCGTGAAGCCGTGGAACTCAAGCCTCAACGATTCGTCGAAACCCATTCCGCACCACCTGCTCCATCGACGAACTGGCCATGCGTCTCCTCTGGCTCATCTGCGTCCAGCACCGATACGCTTTAACAGGTGCGGGGCGACTTCGCCCCGTGATGACGGTCCCGGCGCGATCTCTTCCGTGTGCTGTGTTGCCCGGCCTAGGCTCGCCCTCGTCGGTTCCGATCTGTCTGCTTCTATTGCGCCAGCGTTTGCTCACGTGCATCCCTCCGTGCCCCTCTCTGATCTCCTTGGTGAACTCTCTTCGGACTCTCCCATGACCAAGCGCATCGCTCTGGCGTACTCCGGCGGCCTCGACACTTCCTGCATCGTGCCCTGGCTTCGGGAGAACATCCCTGGCTCTGAGATCATCTGCGTTGTTGGCGATGTTGGCCAAGGGGCCGACGAGCTGACGGGTGTGGAGAAGAAAGCCAAGGACTCGGGTGCCGCGGAATGCCACGTTGTGGACCTTCGGCGCGAGTTCGTTGATGAGTTTGTGATGCCGACGATGATTACCGGCGGCATCTACGAAGGCCGCTATCTGCTCGGCACCGCGATTGCGCGACCCGTGCTCGCGCGTGGGCAGGTCAACGTCGCGAAGAAGACGGGCTGCACGGCGCTCGCGCACGGGTGCACGGGGAAGGGGAACGATCAGGTGCGGTTTGAGTCGGCGTACGCCGCGCTGGCGCCCGAGATGGAGATCATCGCGCCGTGGCGCATGGATGCGTGGAAGCTGTCGGGGCGGCTGGCGATGCTGGACTATTTGAAGGAGCGCAACATTCCGACGACGGCGAGCGCGACCAAGATCTACTCGCGCGATCGCAACCTCTGGCACATCTCGCACGAGGGCGGCGAGATCGAGAGTCCCTGGAACGCGCCCCCGGAAGATGCGTGGATGCTGACGGTTTCGCCCGAGCAGGCGCCCGACAAGGCCGAGGATGTAACACTGACGTTCGCGAAGGGCCGCCCCACTTCGCTCAACGGCAAGAAGATGGAAGCGTGGCAGATCATCGAGGCGCTGAACGCCATCGCCGGGCGGCTCGGCGTCGGGCGCGTTGACCTTGTTGAGAACCGGCGCGTGGGGATGAAGTCTCGCGGGCTCTATGAGACGCCCGGCGGCACGGTGATCCTTGATGGACTTCGCGCCATTGAGGAGCTTGTGCTGGATCGCGAGACGCGCCACTACCGTGAGCATCTGGGACTGACGTTCGCCGAGCTTGTGTACGACGGGCGCTGGTTCACGCCGCTGCGCGAGGCGCTGTGGGCGGCGGGCGAGAAGATGGCCGAGAAGATCGACGGCGAGGTGGTCGTGAGGCTCTACAAGGGCCGCGCGACATCGATCAAGCGCCAGAGCCCGCACAGTCTGTACGCCGAGAAGATGGTGAGCTTCGAGGGCGAGGACATCTACAGCCAGAAGGACGCGGGCGGCTTCATCCGGCTGCTGAGCCTGCCAGAACGGATCCGGGCGCTGAAGGCGCGCGGGGAGGCGCGATAGGGATCGGGTGGCATCTGGGTGGTGTGTGGGTCCCCGCCGCTTCTTGCTGACAGGCCAGCTGCGACTACGCGACATCCGGATGGGAACGGTAATTCCGAGACACGGTTTAGCCATATCCAATGCACGCGAACGTCGTCTCGCAGGTCGCAGGCTGATCGCCATTGATTGGGGCGTCATTCGTGCGATGCCGCCCCACGTGGCGTCCACACCCCTTTCCAATCGCGCAAACTACGTCCTGCCAGAGATAGCGCTGATGGAAGCAGTGACGACAGACGAAAGACGAAATGTCGCGATGGTCGACAAGCTTGCGCACTTCCTGCGGGCCAATCCCTCATCTGCGTTCATCGCCGCGGACCTCGCCGACTTGACCCACCTAGAGAGTGGTCCTTCCGATCTCGCGCCAGCAAAGTCGATCGTGCGATCGAGCTGGCTAGACATCGTTCCGGACGACGCGCAAATTGACAGAGAGTCGATTGCACGTGGCATTGCCCGCATCAAGACCGACGAGAAGCACTACCCCAAGATGCAATTTGAGTTCGAGGACGGCCGAACCGAATTCGGCAGGCTCATAGGGGAGGCTCGCAACGCAGGCGAGGTTGTCGGTCCAAGCGGCTTCACAGGGACCGATTCGGCCGAACTCCTGAAGATCGTCAATCGGTGCGATATCGTGGCAAATTGGGTTACCGTCTTTAACGATCGATACGCCGATCCAAGCTGGCAGGCGGCTCTTTGCGAGCACAGTGGCCACGCCGTCGCACGGTGGTGGCGGGTTGCGTTCTTGTACTGGCTTCTCGCGTCGACTCGCGGACCAGACGCCAATCACCGAAACGACTGGGAGGACTCGATCTACGTTTTCACCGCAAGCTACTGCGACGAGTTCTGGACAGCGGACAAAGGCATGGCGGGTGCTTGCACCTCGCTCTTCCCTTATGTTCGAACGGTGTACCACCCATCTGACCGGTGGTGGACCGCGGAAGCAGTCTGACCGATCGCTTTCTTGCTGGAGGCCAAGTGCGTTCCTGAGCCTAGCGGACGGAGATTGCGTCAAACTAGGAGAGGCGCATCAAGCATCAAGCCGCTCAATAAATCCTCTAAGCCGGTCGCCCACCGTATCAAGGAGGCCTTCGAAGCTGGTACGCCGATCGACCGCGCGGTCTTTCGTGCTTCTGCGGCGACCGCGGCAACTGCGAAGGTCAACAAGCTCGCCTTCGAGACCCTGACGATCGCTCTCAACGGCCAGTCGCTCTTTACCGCGACGGAGAACGCGCTCTTGCAGGACGGCCCCGCGGCGGGCATCGGACAGGGCAGCACCTCACGCATC
>JBBQGR010000264.1:0-4342 GCA_038323185.1 Phycisphaerales bacterium
GCTTCGTGCGGGTAGCATGACCGCGTGATCACCGGCACCACCACCTCCGCCTCCGTCATCGACCTCCACACGCACATCCTCCCCGAGCGGTGGCCCGACTGGACCGCGCGCAGCGGCTACGCTGGCTGGATCGAACTCGCCCACGAGCGCCCCGGCTGCGCTCGCATGACGCAAACGCTCCCCGGCGGCGGAAAACAGTCCTTCCGCGAGATCCAAGCCAACTGCTGGGACCCACCCACGCGCCTCAGGGAAATGAACGCGCGATCCGTCGACATCCAGGTCCTCAGCACCGTCCCGATCATGTTCTCGTACTGGGCGCTCGCGCCCGACGCGCTCGACCTCGCGCGCCTGCTCAATGATCACATCGCCGGAGTCTGCCGCGATCATCCCGGCCGCTTCATCGGCCTCGCGACGCTGCCGATGCAGGATCCGCTGCTTGCCTGCCGCGAGCTTGATCGCTGCATGAACCAGCTCGGCCTCGCGGGGATCGAGATCGGCACGCACGTCAACGGCCACAACCTCGACACGCCCGGCATCGAAGAAGTTCTCGCGCACGCCGCGGCACTCGGCGCCGCCGTCTTTGTCCACCCCTGGGACATGCTCCGCCACAGCATCATCGAGCAGATGGTCGAGCTCCCCACCGGCGAGGCCGCGCGGGCCATCGAGCGCACCCGCAGCAGTATGGACCGCATGGAGCGTCACTGGATGCCCTGGCTCGTCGGCATGCCGACCGAGACGACCATCGCGATGATGTCGGTCCTCTTCGGAGGCGTGCTTGATCGCCATCCCTCGCTGCGCCTTTGCTTCGCGCACGCTGGCGGCAGCCTCCCCGGCACCCTCGGCCGGGTCGAGCACGGCCTCGCCGCACGCCCGGACCTGTTCCCGGAAAACGCGCGCAGCCCGCGACACGATCTGAGCAGAGTCTGGGTCGACTCACTCACGCACGACGCCGACGCACTCCGTCACGTCGTCCAACTCTTCGGCGCCGAGCGCGTCGCCCTCGGCAGCGACTACCCCTTCCCACTGGGCGAGGACCATCCCGGCCAGACGATCCGCAGCATCCGGGAGTTCACGCCGCAGCAGCAAGCCCAACTCCTCGGCGGCGCGGCGAAGTCCTTCCTGGGCAGATAGGTTCTCCGAACCGACTCCCTCAAGTAGATCGGGCCAGGTCGGCTCTCGAGCCAACTCTTCACCGCGAACCTCTGTGCCTCTCGGTGATCTCCACGTTGAGCAGGCTCCCCCGACGCCGCGCACGGCTTACTCCAAAAAGCGAACAGGCCCGATACATGCGGCCCGGGCCTGATTCAGACGTGGAGGCAAGGGGACTCGAAGCAGTCCAGTGCGAAGAGGAGCGAAACAAGCTGCTTTGTCAAAAAGTGACCGGCATACTCCCGACTTCTCGCCCGCGAAAGATCGCTCGCGGCGAAGTTCCTTTTGGGAACTGATGTCGGGGGTAACGAGTTGGATCAGCACGTGGTCGCTTCTTGCCCATGGCCTCGGCCCGTGCTGAGCAATGTCGAGACCATCCCTCGACTTGGACCGAGGTGAGGGGCAGATGTCGTACGTCGCTGGTGCAGCGACGTAGCCAGATCCCATTCGCCATAACCATTCTTGATCGACATCAATCTGACGGGAGGAACACCCACAACGCAGGGCGGCCGCAGTTGCAGTGCACAGCGCGTCCCAAGAGGCCAAGCCCGGCAGCACTGAGGTAAACCGCCGTTCGTGCAGCTCCCAGAAAGCCGCGGATGTTTCGGCTTGTTGGCCCCTCGATACGGCTGTCTACGCTCGGGATGGGGTGAAAAATCAACTCAACGCCTGTCGGCCGCTCCGTCTCCGCATCCTGCAGCGTGTCGAGCTTACGAATAGTCTCGTCGACCAACGGCCCGTCGATACCTGACTGGCGGACGGCTCCATCAACCTCGGCGACTCCCGCTCGAGAGGGCGTCGGGAGCAGCAGCAGCCCCACGAATGACCAAAGTGTGAAGATCAAGCTCATTTCTATCACGCCCTGAGCGCTGCCAATATGATCGCGACCGACGAGCACCGCAGAGATCGCGATACCGGTCCATGTGAAACCCAGTGCCAGCATGCGTCCGCGGAACCAGCTCCCCGTCAGCACGGCTAGCTGCTGTCGCTGGCGCACCACTTCGAAGGCCGCCGCGCCGAGCACAGTGGTCCATCGTTCAGGAAAGATGACGCTTCTCGGCCTGAAAACGCCTTCGATTCCGCCTGTAAAGCCCTGATCCTCGCTGGCGACCCGCGCGGCACGCAGACCTGTTCCGCGAAGATCGATGGGCTCGCACTTGCTGACCGTTGGCCTTAGCGACGCCACGCACCGCGACAGCGGGCCCCGAATCACGAGCAGCGCGAAAGACGCAAGAACTCCCGCGGTGATTGCGCCGAGGATGCCAAATGGTCGCGCGGCCATGAAGATGCAGAGGCCGATCAGTGCCAGTAATAGCGAGTGCATGACCATCCCCCGGAGCAGAGTGGACGCGAAACGGGAGGCAGAGAGATGCTCGCGCCCGAATCGCCGGGGCAGCAGATAGCCGCCAAGCACATCAAATGGCACGTGAATCGCAGCGTACATCACAAAGAACCACGCCAGAAGGAGAAGTTGACCCGACAGCGAGGGGTCCACAATCGCGGCTGCCTTTCGCGGGATTTCGAGGGCCAGCGCAAGCGCCGACGCCGTGACGATCGTTCCTACGGCGCAAATCCCGAGCCAGAGCCGCGCCCGTCCATATCCTGGCTTCGGCGCGTCCGCGGGCTGGAGCGTGTCGGGTCGGTGCCCTCTGCTGCTTTCCGCGATCCGCTTGATTCCTTTGAGCATGCCGCCGAAAACCACGTTGTGAAGCGGAAGCACCGAGTACCAGTAAAGGACACCGAGGCTGCCTTTGGACCGGAACCGGGCGGTCATGGTGAGTTTCGTCGGCCCCTCGACCGCGCCTGGCGAGAGCGAGAAGTCAAGTGTGGCGATGCCCGGGAGTTTCATCTCAGCAAGCAAAGAGAGCGAGCGGTTTCGTTCAAGGCCAATCACTCGCCAGAAGTCGAGTGCTTCTCCAAACTCGACTCGGTCGGGGTCCCGCCGGCCGCGACGCAGCCCCGGACCTCCCGCCAGCGTGTCCATCCAGCCGCGAATGCGCCACAGCATGTCGCCCGCATACCAACCGTGACCGCCGCCGATGCGGGTCACGGCTTGGAAGACCTTCTCAGCGCGAGCAAACACCAAGATTGATCGCTCGTCCGTGAAGACCGCGCCGCCAGCCCAGTTCGGATCACCGGGGATTGGCCCCGCCACCGACCACCTGGTGGCCACATCATTCGCACGCACCTTTGCCAGCGCCAGTCGGATCGCATCGCGCACACCGATGGCCTGATGGGGCATCAGCCGCTGCACGTCTTCGTTCGTCACCACCACGCGGTTGCGCAGGCCCTCTGCGAGCGGACGGGCGATGCGATAGGAAACCGGAGTCACGAGGCTTATCCAGCCGGAGCTCAGCCGCGGCGTGAGCATCGGCAGCGGGATGACAATGCGGCGCCTCAGTCCGAGCTCTTCAGCCATGATCCGCATGAGTTCCCGGTACGGGAGCACGTCCGGGCCGCCAATTTCCAGGATCCTGCCCGATGTCTCCGGCACCGAAAGGCACCGGACCAGCCAGTGCAGCACATCCTTGATCGATATCGGTTGTGACTCGGTCTTCACCCAGGACGGTGTGATCATGATCGGAAGTCGTTCGACCAAGTATCGCAGGATCTCGAACGAAGCCGAGCCCGAGCCAATGATCATCGCGGCCCTGAAGACCGTCACAGGAATGCCGGTTGTCCCTAGGATTCTCTCGACCTCGCGACGCGAGCTCAGATGCTCGCTGAGGCTCGCGCTCAAGCTTCCCAGTCCGCCCAAGTAGACGATACGGGAGACCCGAGCCTGCGAAGCGGCGCGCGCGAAAACATCCGCCAGCTTTCGGTCACGATCCGCATAGTCCTTGCCGCTCGACTCCATCGAGTGGACCAAGTAGTAAGCCGCATCGCACCCCTCGAGGAGCGGCGCGAGCGATTCAGCGTTTGAAAGATCACTGCGAACGACGGAGGCACGTGGATCCCTGCGCCAATGACGATCATCAAGCTTTCGAGGCTCTCGTGCGATGCATCGGACTCGGAATCCCGCATCCAGGAGCAGCGGCACCAGCCGACCCCCGACGTACCCGGTGCTTCCTGTGACCGCGATTTCCGGGGGGATCTTCTCCTCTGTCATGTGCGGCTCACTGACCGTAACGCGGGAACGAACAGGCGGGCCAATAAACCAGCACGCGGAAAGAGTTCCAGCCCAAGCCAAAAA
>JBBQGR010000265.1:0-4322 GCA_038323185.1 Phycisphaerales bacterium
GATCGCGGTAGAAGCTTGCCGCGGCGTACTGATCCCGGAGCCCGGAGTCTGGCGTGCTCGACACCGCGCGACTATCAAGGAACGGCCGCAGGCTGAAGGCCCACGAGATGTTCACGTTCGCCCGGTTGGTTCTCGACACAAACCACGCCGGCACCTGCGGCACGCCCGCGTTGAGCTGTTCACTCACGCCCGACTCCCGCGGCGTGTACTCCTTGTACGTTTCTGAATAAAGCGCGAGTGCGACGCCGATCTGCCGTTGGTTCGAGAGGCACGCGACCTGTCGCCCCGCCGCGCGAGCCTTCCCCAGCGCAGGCAGCAATAGCCCGATCAGCAGCGCAATGATCGCGATGACAACCAGCAGCTCAATGAGTGTGAAGCCGCGTCTGACCATGAGGACAGAGTACCAACAAAAGCTGGCTCGTCCAGTGTGCGCATGATGGGTGCAGTGCCCTAGGGGCTGCAAGAAGGGGCGCGATTCAGCAAGAGCTGCCGAGCAGCCCGAGCTACTTGTCGGCCACGTTCAGCGAGCGGCCAGCGGCGCGCTTGCGGTTGACGAGCTTGCGCCCGTTCTTGGTCTTCATACGGGCGCGGAAGCCGATGCCTCGCTTGCGCTTGATTCGGCTTGTGCGGTGCGGATAGTGCATGACGGGCCTCGTAAACCTCTCCCACCGACATGGCGGGAGCCAGCCGGAGTCGTTCCGGGTGGGGTCGTCATAATAGGCCGCTCACTCGGCCCGGGCCAGTTTCATCACGGTACGCGATTGCGCACCACCTTCCCAAGGGCCGGGAATCCTGTCGCTGCGAGGCCAAAATCATCCCCTTTCGCCTCCGAAGCCGTGCAATCTTTGAAGGGCGAGTGAATCAAAGCGTCGAAGGTTGCCGAGGTGGTACTCTGAATCGTGCTCCTCCATCTCGGAGGCGGGTAGGATGGCTCTGGACGGATGGGCAGGCGCCTTGCTGCTCTGGCCCATCACAAAGGTAAGTCTTGGCGGATTATGGCCTCATCGCAGAAGAATCTCTCGAAGCCGCCCAGCGCGTGCTCGGATATCGCTTCGCCGACCTCGACCTCCTCGCGCTCGCCCTCACCCACGCTTCGACCGCGGACGAGCGTGCGAAAAGCAACGAGCGTCTCGAGTTTCTTGGCGACTCCGTCCTTGGGCTCGTGGTCGTCGAGATGATCTACCGGCGCTTCCCGGAGATGCTCGAGGGCGAGATGACCAAGATCAAGTCCATGGTCGTCTCGCGTGAGACCTGCGCCGCCCTTGCCACCAGCCTCGGACTCGACCGTCTCCTCGTTACCGGCAAGGGAATCTCCGGCAGCGGCGCGATGCCAGGCTCCATCGCCGCCGCGGCCCTCGAATCACTCGTCGGCGCGTTCTACGTTGATGCTGGCTTTGAGCGTACCGCCGCATGGATCCGCCCGCACGTCGAGCCCATCGTGCTGCGCGCCTCGATGAGTGGCCATCAGCACAATTTCAAGAGCGTCCTGCAGCAGCACGCCCAGCAGTTCTTCGGCGACACTCCCAAGTACCTCACGCTCGATGAGAAGGGCCCCGACCACGCGAAGGCCTTCAAGATCTGCGTCGAGATGGACGGCCGCCGCTTCGAGGCGTGCTGGGGCCAGACCAAGAAGAAGGCCGAGCAGGAAGCCGCGCTCGCCGCGCTCCGCGAGCTCGGCGTCATCGAAGACATGGACGGCGGCGAGGTCAGAGTCAATACACCCGAGGAGGTCTAGCCGCCGCGGAACTGCGGATGGCCCGGTCGTCCAGACCGGTTCTTGGTCTGATGGCCCTCGCGCCCATGCGCACCCATCGTGATCACGGCCCCGCTACTCCGCTGGGCCCTTCGTCTCCGTCATCTCTCCCAGGCTCGCCATCGTCTCCGACACCGCAAGCAGCGTGAGCGAGCTCGCGTCGATCGGCTGACGCTGATCCCACAGCGCCGCCCGCACACCCCACTGCGCCTCCTCCGGACTCGTCACGCCCCACAGGTTCTGGTCATCCAGCGTCAGTTGCCGCAGGAATCGAAGCCCCGAGAGCAACCTCGACAGCTCCTTCATCCGCTCGGCCCGGGGGGTCAGTCGCTCATCCCCGAGCATCTGCGCATTCGCCGCCAGCGGGCGTGCGCCGTACCAAGTCGGTAGCGAGGCGCGTCCCTGCGTGAAGATCACGCCTCCGATGAGGTCCGCCTCGTCCGCGACGTCCGCCGCCGTGAGCGTGTGCTCATTGACCTGACGCCGCACCTCGCGCATCGCCTCGCCCGCGGGAATCTTGCCGCCCGTTCCCGCCAGAGCAATCTCCGCGCGCAGCAGCCACGGCATGTGTGTCACGAGCGATCCCTGCCCAGTTTCCGTATAGACGCTCGCGAGCGCATGCCGCGCGAGCGCCGCAAGCCGCTCCGACTCACTCGCATCACTCGCCCTCATCACATCACTCGCCGCCGCGAGCCCCAGCGCGATCGTCCCACGCGAGGTCATCGCCGTTCCCTTCATCCATCCCGCTTCAATCGAGTACGCGCGATCAAGCCTGCCAATCAGGATCCGCGTGCGCTCCAGTGATTCCGCCGCGTTGTCCCCACTCCCAAGCAGACGTAATGCTTCGAGCGCCAGCGCCGCCGCGCTCGCCGTAATCGGCCGCGGTTCCATCTCAGCCGCCGCGGGCCTGATCAGGTCAAGGCTCGCGACGATCTCCCGCGCCACGCGCCGCGCTTCCGCAGCCACCCGCGTCTCGCGATTGGCATACGAAGCCAGCGCAACCGCCGCCAGAGCGCGCTCGGGCGCACTGGCATCGTCCGGATCGGCGCGTCCCTGCATCGGCCAGATCACGCCAAGCAGCCGCGTGTCAGCGAATCCGATTCCTTCAATCAATCGCCACCGCTCCATCATGTGCGTCGCAACTCCATCGCTCCACCGGATCATCTCGGCCTGCGTGAGCAGCGTCTCCGCGACGGGCCGCGTGCCGCGCACGAGAAAGACCGCGGGTTCGCCCGCCGCGGCGTGCGCGACGTGCACCACACGAAAGCGATACGCCGTCATCGATCGCTCACGCGCCAGCGTTCCAAGCTCACCCTTCAGCGTGCCCGGGATCGCGGCCGTTGCATCGCCCGTCGCGAGCGAAATCGCCGCCGCCAGCGCTGGGCCCGCGGTCTGATTGCGCTCCAGCATCGTCGCCGGCGACGATGCAATCAGCCGGTCCTTCAACCGCAACGCCACACCATCAAGCCCCGGCGAGAGCGTCGAATCCGCCTCGGCAAACGTTCCGACCTGCACCGGGATCAGCGGCCCCGCGAGTTCGAGGCTCACCTGCACACGCGATAAGTCATACGCCAGCGACTGCTCCTGCAGCGCGTCCCTCGCGAGGGGCATCTTGGCCCGCATCGCTCCGACGGCTTCGTCCGCCGCGCTGAGCAGAACCGATTCGGATTCAAACGCCTGCCCACGTCCGACAATCACGCCGCGCAAGCGCAGCACGATGGTCACGCCCACCTCACGAGCTTCATCCGCGCCGAGCTCCGGCAGCGGCGCGTCATCCTCGCCCGAGACTCGCCGCTCGAGGTACCGGATCGCCGCCATCGCTCGCGCCGGGCTCGGCACTCGCAGATTCATCGGCACCGGTGCCGCGGCCGCTACCTTCGCTGCCGCGGCGCCCTGAGGCTCGGCCGGTGGCTGGGCCGCGGCCAGACTTGCCCCAATTGCCAGCATCAATCCCGCCACCAGCCTCAAGCGCTTCACACATGCCCCGCGACATCTGGCCGCTGCTCGTGTGGCCCCGGCGCATCCGGCGATGTTGCGAAACATCAACACGCCCGCGCTCCGCCACGCTGGCGCGCCCGAGAACCATCGTCCACCCGCGTTATTCTCGCGTGGAGCCCGCTCGCGAACGCTGCGGCTCGACTGGCACGACGTGTGCTTGTCTTCTCGCAGTAGGGTCCACACAACGAAAGACGAGGTTTCCATGAAGCTTCTCCTTGCCATGAACGCCGTCAGCGAGAACCACCGCCGCATCGCCCTTCTCGCTCTTCTAAGCTTTGCCGCCCTCTGCTAAAGCAGATCCAAGACAACGAATTCAGACGAGTGTCGAGCCACGCGAAGGCCGGGCCCGTGCCATCCACGCCCGCGCAGTCCTATCCCGCCTCGCCCGCTTTGCAGCCCACGTGGCGTGAGTCCACGATCGGTCTGCCAGCCTGTCCCGAAGGCACGCTCGCAGGCGGCGACCAGCAACCATAGCAAATAAAGCACGTCCGGTCTGCTGCCCCGAGCCAACGCGCCGTCCAGTGGGCCGGCCTCAACGTCGAAGTCAGTGAGTTTGTACATCATGGCTACC
>JBBQGR010000266.1:0-4310 GCA_038323185.1 Phycisphaerales bacterium
GGTGGTCGCGTCGTTCGGCGTCGAGAGCCGCGGCCGGATTCGGTAGGAGCGACTGCTCCATGTCTCGCCGGGGCAGATCGAGTTGACGGTCGTCTTGGGCCACACCCAGATTTCGCGCTCGCCGGTGACGTTCGAGGGTGAAACACTGCTCGTGGGAGCTACCGAGACGTAGAAGCAGCTTGTGACGTCGTTCCAGACAGGAACGAGGTAGCATGTTGGATTCGGGAAGACTGGCGGCGGCGTCGGGCAATGCACCGCCCAGTCCTGCCTCTCGATGACGACTGCGACCGGTGTCTCGCTCGCTTGGCTGACCGGGCCGTAGTGGCGAAGGACCACCGTCCGCTTGTTGTCGTTGGGCAAGTATGGATCGATCTCACAGATGCCTGTGGTGCCGTTCGGCGGCAGGCAGTCCTTGCCATGGAGGTTGAAGGGGACAAGGCCTACGGAACCGCTACCAATCGAAGCTGACAAGCCGCTGTAGTACGGCCCTTTCCAGTTACCCGACTGCGTTGGCGAAACCTCAAGCAATGGACACCCGGCAGTGGTCTCGCCGACCTGGACGGCCCCTGTCCAGAGCGCGGGCTGCGAGATCGCCGATCGTGATGACCGGTATGTGCCCATCGAGGAATCCGGGCGGTGTTGGCACTGGCGTCTGCGCTCCGCCAGTCGCGATGATCGCTCCCTGCAGCGTCCGCCCAACCCGGACAGGCTCGACGAACGTCTGAGCGACGATGTTCGAGTGGTCCACGACGAACTCGATGTTGATCGGCGCGTAGCAGATTCCACGCACGAAGATGCCGCGACGAGGAGCAAACTACGAGCTCGATGAGCCGACAAGGTTCGCGGCCTTCACCTCGCCGTGAAGGTCGCCGCCGACTTCGAGGAGGTCGAGCGGACCGTCCTCGCCCGGCGATGAGTACGCGAAGGTCGCCGGGTTGGCACGCATGGTGGCGTTGGCCGTGACGTTGACGTGGGCGTTGCGGGCAAGAACCGTGTTCTCGTCGCTCTCGGCGACGGTGCGGATCTGGCCGATGCCGTTACCCGCCGTGATGGTTACGGCGGTCGTCGCGTTGCCGATCGGGCCAGTGAAGAAGACGCTGGCGATCCTTCCGGTCGCGCCGGTCGCGAGGATGTCGCCCTGGATGCCAGCCGCGGCGGGGGTGCTGGCGGGATCGGCCACGATGCGCACGGCGGCGATGTTCTTCGCTGTCTCGGTGATGTCGCCAGAGATGGAGTTCCACGCGCGGACCTGCCCGATGGCGTTTGTAGAACTGTTGTACAGCGTGCCCGCGCCGTCGGCGGTGATCGGGCCGATGATGTTGCCGCCGATCCAGGTGGACGAAGGACTGGCGCGGCCCAGGGCTTGGATGCGGACGATCTGGTTGGCGTGGATGCTCGGGGCGGCGGTATGGACCTGGGTGAGGTCTCCCGAGATGGCGACAGAGACGCGCGTCTTGGCGCGAACGTCGGGATCGGAGATCGTCAGACCGGAGAAGTTGACGCAGCCGACGTCGAGAAAGACAACGTTGTCATCCGACCAAGCCTAACTTGGTCCGGCGATCAGTACTGCCAAACTGTTGATACCGGTTGGATCGCCATTGAGCGTTACCTTGCCGATGTTGTGTATTGGCGCACTCGACGAGGCACAGTCGTAGACATGAATCACCCAGTCAACCGAGGTCCACGAGTAACTGGCGAGGTTGATCGTAAAGTCAGTTCCAACGCTCGTGCAGAAGAGATCCTCTGGCGCACCGGCGCCAGGCTGGCCGAAGGCGCTGGGAACCCGCACGACGCGAATGTCGCCGGAACCGGCTACGCAACTGGCACACTGACCGCGCACCGAGTGCGTGAGCCCCGACATCAGCCCCAAGACTACCGCAACTGACCTGAACCTGACCATGAGCCGCCTCGCTTTCGACGCAGGCCAAGGGTGCACAACGCACCAGTGCCGATGGCCCACGGGCCCGGCGCGGGGATGGTGGATGCGATTCTCAATCCGAACTCGTAAGTGGGAATATGTGGAAACTCAGATCTCGCGCTGCGGATCCGATCCCCCAAAAGTGCTTGAAATCCATCTTCTCCCCAATGTGAACCGTCGAACACGCGGGAGCGCATCCCGTCTGTGGTCCGCACACTCTCCGTCCACTCCGTCGTTCCCCCCGCCATGTCGTACAGCCCCCACGGCGACGTGGTTGCGTAAGCGCCGAGAGAAATCGAAAATGGCCCCGGGTTTGTAAACCCCGCGTTGGCTTGGCCTGTGCCGGGCGGGCCGTACGTGTACGGCGTGTCGCTGGCGTTGCTGTACTGCCACCAGCCGCCGAGAGAGCCGTCTGAGTTCTGCTTCGCTGGGTCATAATGGGCTGCCTTCAACCACTCATCCCAGGTGGGAATCCAATACTGAGCGCCGGGGCTATGGACAAGCTGATCAGTGAAGATGCCGCCGTTGAAGCCGAAGGTTGAAACTTCGTACGCGCCGCTCAGGAACGCGGCCCGGTTGCTGCTCTTCCCGTTCGTAAGCCAATTGCAGTACATAGCCGCCATGCGCCAGGAGATGTCGCCCACCGGGAGCATCTCGTTGCCGCTCGGCACCATCCAACGCTGCCGCCCGGGTGTGTTCGGCGTTGTGGGCGAAGCCCCCCAGAAGTCAGGCGGCAGCAGGTGCGGCAACCGCGCATCGGCCCGGTCGTAGGCCGCGTTGAAGAACTCAACCCACTGCTGGGTCGTCACCTCATACCTGCCAAGGCGATACTCGTATCCGACCGAGCCGCGGCCATTCACAAAGTCGTTTGGAATGATCGACTGGTACGCCGCGTTGCCCGGCGCGCCGATGGTGACGAAGTCGATGCCGGAGGGATCGGGCTGGGCCTGCGCTTTGGTGAATGTGGAGAGGAGCGCGGCGGCGGTGGCCACGAGCGCGGTCACGCGACATGGGCGATGGATTTGCTTGGTGTTACGAACGTGCTGGCCAAGAGGTGCCGGGGACCGGCGCACGACCCAGGAAGAGATCTTCATGCCTCAAAGATGGCACAGACTCGCCAGATTGCCATGAATCGGTAGGTGGCGTTTGTCTCTCTGAGCCGAGTTGCGGAAGCAGCCGGGGTCTTTGTTCGAAAGGCGAAGACCGACTGCTTGCGCGGTTCGGCTCGGATGGAGCCTTATGTCACCGGGGGCTTGCGCCTGTCGGCTCGGTCGGGCTGAGGCCTTCGGCTTCGAGCATGGCGCGCCAGGCTTGCGCGGCGGGGGCGCCGCGTTCAGTGAACTTTCCGCCGCTGGCGGTGTGGATGAGAACGCGAAGGTCGGCGAGAGAGAATTGCCAGTCGAGGCCGCCGTGCACGGGGCCCTTGACACGTGCGGCCTTGCGGATCATGTCGAAGGTTTTGGATGAGAGCTGCGCGACTTCCATGAGGCGCGATTTCGAGAAATCAGCGCCGAGGGCGTCGTGCTCGCGCTGATGGTCCTTGGGGTTGTACTGGCTTCTGCCCATGGATGGATGGTGGGGGGGCTGGAGAGACGTGTCAAGGAGGAATCAAGTCGGAGTCAAGTCGGAGTCAAGTTGGAGTGGGAGCCGAATCATGGTTGGAAAAAGTCGGCGAGAGTGTGGAGCGCGATGCGACGCCGCGTTGCGGCTGGGGCCGGTACCATCTCGCCAACATGCAACCCAAGAACACCGCCGCGCCGACCCTTGCCATGCTTCTCTTCTGCGGCCTCGCACACGCGCAGAGTGTCGAGGCGATCTGGTCCAACAACTGCTTGAAGTGCCACGGCGAGAACGGCGGTGGCGGGAGCGCGCCAACGCTCCTGGACGACACATACACATGGGGCGGCTCGAACCTTGAGCTTTACAACAGCGTCAAGGATGGTCATCCCGACGATGGCATGGAGGAGTTCGGCTCCACGCTCAAGCCCAGCGAGATCTGGTCGCTCGTCGTCCACATCCGCGAGGAGCAGGCCAAGGCCAATCGCAAGCGGACGGGCTCACCCAAGGCAAATAAGCAAGGACAGTTCACGAGCCAGCACCACGCGTACGTTGTGCAGACCGTCGCGGAGGAGGCGCTCAACGTTCCGTGGTCCGTGGACTTTGTGCCAGCCAAGCCAGGAACCCGCACCGGCCTTGCCGCCGGCGCCATGCTCATCACCAACCGCCCCGGCACGATCGTCGTGATGAGCAGCGCTCTGCCCGGCGCGAAGAAGCTCGGCGAGATCAAGGGCCTGCCGACTGTGCGCAACGACGGTCAGGGTGGCCTGATGGACGTGGCGCTGCATCCGGACTTCACGAGCAATGGCTGGATCTATCTTTCCTTCAGCGATGC
>JBBQGR010000267.1:0-4219 GCA_038323185.1 Phycisphaerales bacterium
AGCAGGACATCCTCTCGCTGATCCGCGACGAGGCGTACTACTTCGCGCCCCAGGGCATGACGAAGATCATGAACGAGGGATGGGCGACGTACTGGCACAGCCGCCTGATGACACAGCACTTTCTGGAAGCGCGTGAGATCATCCACTACGCGGACCAGCACAGCGGCGTGGTGCACATGCCACCGGGCGGGTTCAATCCGTACAAGATCGGCGTTGAGCTCTTCAAGGACATCGAGCGGCGATGGGACACGGGCCAGCACGGCGCTGAGTGGGAGCGGCTGGATGGTCTGGGTGATAAGTCGGTGCACAACGACGGGAGTTTGCGCGGGCGCGCCAAGATTTTCGAGGTGCGGAGCATCTACAACGACGTGTCGTTCATCGACGAGTTCCTGACCGAGGAGTTCGTCGAGAAGCACAAGATGTACCAGCACAAGCGCGATCCGCAGACGGGCGAGATCAGGGTTGTGAGCCGCGACTTCAACCGCGTGAAACAGACGCTGCTGCACCAACTGACCAACGCGGGGCAGCCGTTCGTGTACGTCGTGGACGCGAACTACCTGAACCGCGGCGAGCTGGTGCTGGCGCATAAGTACACGGGCGTTGAGATCGAGGCCGCGAAGGCGGGCGAGGTGCTGCGTGCGATGGCGATGCTGTGGGGCCGGCCAGTGCATCTTTTGACGCGCATCAATGAAGACCAGCACCTGCTGACGGCGACGCCTGGCGAAGAGAAGATCAGGCGCGAGCGCGTGTCGGATGAGATGCCGCCGCCAGCCCACGCGGTGTTGTGATCGCGCGCATGTGCAGCTCGACCGCGAGGGAGGGCTTTCTTAGTGCTCTGATCAGTGCTCTGATCAGTCAGTGCTTTAACGCTCGCACGCGTTCTTCGAGGACGCGCAGCACGTTCTCGAACTCGGCGTCTATCTCGCGCCGGGCCTCCACGGTGCGGATGGCGTGCATCACCGTGGTGTGGTCGCGGCCGCCGAAGAAGCCGCCGATTTCTTCCAGTGAGTGGCGCGTGCAGCGGCGCGCGAGGAACATGCAGACCTGCCTGGGCAGCGCGATGGAGCGTTGGCGGTGCTTGCTCTGGAGGTCCGCGAGCCTGATCGAGTAGTGCTCGGTAACGGCGCCGATGATGGTCTGGATCGTGGGCTCTCCGACGACCGGCGCGGGGACATCACCGAGCGCGGCGCGCGCGAGCTCAAGATCGATCGGGCGTGTCTCGACGACGGCCTGGATCTGCAGCTTGACGACGGCGCCCTCGAGCTCGCGGATGTTGGTGTCGAGGCGTCCTGCGATGTACTCGGCGACGGCGGCGGGCATCTCGAGGCCGCGGAGCCGCGCCTTGGTCTTCAGGATCTCGACGCGTGTCTCGTAGCTGGGCGGCTCGATCTTCGCAACCAGACCCCACTTGAAGCGCGAGACGAGGCGGTCTTCAAGTTGCGGGATGTCTTCGGGCGGCGCATCGGAGGAGAGGATGATCTGCTTGTGGGCCTGGTAGAGGCTGTTGAAGGTGTGGAAGAATTCTTCCTGCGACTGGTCGCGTTTGGTCAGGAAGTGGATGTCGTCGATGACGAGGACGTCGACATCGCGGAAGCGGTGGCGGAAGTCGGGCATCTCGCCGGACTGCACGCTCTCGACGTACTGCGTGACGAAGTTTTCGCAGGATGTGTAGTAGAGAACGAGGCGCGGGTTGGCCTCGACGAGCTTGAGACAGACGGCCTGGAGCAGGTGCGTCTTGCCGAGCCCGACGCCGCCGTGGACGAAGAAGGGGTTGTAGACGCGGCCGGGATTGGTGACGACAGCCATCGCCGCGGCGTGCGCGAGGCGGTTCGCGGGCCCGACAACGAAGGTGTCGAAGGCGTTGTCGGGATTGACGACAAGAGACTCGTATCGCTGCGGCACGGGGCCGGACCAGGAGCGCGAGCGGGGCGGAGGCTGGCGCGTGTAGGGGGCGTGTGGGGCGTCGGGCGTGTTGGGCGCAGGGCTTGCGGCGACGGGTGTGCGGCCGGGAACGATCACCAGCGGCGGCTCTTGCGTGTGGGGATCGCGAGCGTTGGAGTCTTCGTGCTGGCCGCTTTGATCGGGTCGTTCGGGCTGATCGTGTTGGTCGTGTTGGTCACGCGCGCGATCCATTGCTTGCGTGGAATCATCGCGGTGGGGGGGCTGGCGAGTCTCATCCTCACGCATCGGCGGCGTGCTGGCGTGCGATGCTTGACCGTTGTGGCTGTGTGTGTCGGCCGCGCCGTTGTTACCGGATTCGCCTGCATGACCGTCGTGGCCTGCATGTCGCGCGTGGCGTGCGTGCTGGTTGGGCTCGCTTTCGAGCGGGGCTTCATCTGCTGGTGACGGCTTTGCAGCGAGATCGCTGGTGGCGCGTGTGCGTCCGTCGTCGCCGTGGCGGAAGGGGACCGGCGCGGCCACGTCGCGGGAGGGATCGGGCGAGCGCATGACCGATGGGGGGGCTGCTTTTCGGGGGGCGGCTGGTGGCGTTGGCGGCGGGATGACCTCGTCCTCAGGCCCGAGGAATCGCACGGAGAGGAGGCGGCCCGAGACGGTGCGAGCCGCGTCGTTGAAGGCGTCGGCGCATTGTTTTTTCAGGTAGTCGCGATGGAGCGAGGAGAGCGTGCGAAGCTGGAGCGCACCGGCACCGACGCCAAGGGGCGAGAGCTCCTCGAACCACTGGCGGCAGATCGTGGGATTGTGCGCTCGCAAGTGCGAGAGCATTGCCTCCCAGATGGCCCGGTCGGTTTCGATCACGCTTGGTCCCTTCATCGCTGCTGCACGCTCCCGACATGTCGGCGCAGACGTTCGCGGCACCTCGTGTAGTGCCGCGTCCGCGCCGAATGTCGCACGAATGTTCGAACGTCCACCAACCACCCACAAGGATCAACTCACAAGAATTAAGCCAGAAGATTCGGACCACACCATTCAACTCAGACAAAGCAGGACGGACGAGTCAGCGGGCCGCCCACCACGGCGCACCGCCGACACAGCGGAGAACGTACTGGCCCCGACGCGCCGTGTCAACGTGGCGAGGCACAACTCTTTCGAGGCGATCACAACTCCATTTGCACGCGGGCCCAGCGTTCGCGAAAGAATCACACCATCGGGCGGGCGCGCGTGCTGCGGCGCTGCGCGAGGGCGCCGATTGAGTGTTTACGTCCAAGGAGCGCGCGGAGACGATGCGAGCGGTTCCACCAAGTCAGCATCTCGCGGCGGAGAGCTGCGGGAGCTGGAACGTCGGACTTTGGCGTGTCGCGCGTGTCGCGCGTGTCGCGCGTGTCGCAACAGCTACTTCTTGCCGCCGAGGAGGCCGCCCGCGAAGTTGCTGATGAGGCCGCCGAGGCCGCCCTTGCTGGCTGTGTCGCCGCCGCCGAGCAGTTGGCCGATGAGTTCGGGCGAGTTTGGTGCGTTCGTGAGGTGGGTGAGGATGGGACCGGCGACGGCGCCGATACACGCCTGCGCTTTGTTCGCGTCGCCACCGACTATCGCGGCCAGTGGGCCAGCATCAAATCCCTTGAGGAGCGAGCTCGTACCATCTGTGGCACCACCACCAGCGCCCGACACCGCCGCCATCAGGGCCGCGGCATCCACCTTGCCGCTGGTCATGTAGTTCTGGAGCATCGGCAGCGCCTTGCCCATGAACTGTTCCGCGGCCTGCGGCGAGAGGCCAAGCTTGGAGCTGAGCGCTGCGACGATCTGAGGCTTGACGGTGCTGATGAGCTGGTCGATCACGGTGAGTCCCCTTGAAGTGGCGCGGTGGGGGTCGATGCGCGTGCGGAGGATCCGCACGAGCGCAGCGCGACGCCGCAGGGAGAGTGTGACGAGTTGCGAGCGCCCACGCAAGCCCAGATTTGAACTTTTTGTGTCAGCGAGTCTGAGGCTGGGGAGAGGAGTGCCGGACACGGAGCAAGAGCGGCAGAGAAGGGATTGGGGACTGGGCGGTGGGTCGGGGATGAAAAGCACGGAGAAGTAGTGGCCCGGGGATCGAGATTGATGTGTGCGGATCGCTCTTGCGACTGGCCCGCACGCGGCGGCGCGACAACGATGTGCGCATGACCCAGATTCCAAGCGGCAGACTCGAGCTTCCGCGTGATCCTTCAGACTTCGACGACGCGATCGGCACGCCGCGGCCCGCGCGTGTGAGTTTGCTTGCGCTTCTCTCGATGGTCGTTGGGATTCTGACGCTGCTGGGGTGCTGCTTGCCGTTTGTCGGTCC
>JBBQGR010000268.1:0-4218 GCA_038323185.1 Phycisphaerales bacterium
GGAGAATTGGTCATGAGGAATCTTTTCCAGCGTTCATCTTCGCGTTCGTCCTTCGTCTTCCGCGCAGCTCGAGTTCTGACGCCCATGGCGGTGCTGCTCGCCGCGGGCCTCTCGACCCAGGCCAGCGCTCAGGTCGACAGCCGCTTCACGTACCAGGGTGAGCTGAAGGATGCAGGCAATCCCGTCAGCGGCGTGTACGACCTCCGCTTCCGCCTCTACAACGCCGCGGTTGGCCCCGCGCAGGTTGGGCCGCAGGTGCCGGTGCCGGGGGTGGGCGTGGTCGACGGCCTCTTCAACGCCGAGGTCAACTTCGGCCCCGGCGTCTTCACCGGTGCCCAGCTCTGGGTTGAGATTGACTCGCGCCCCGCTGGCGGCGGCGCGTACGTGACCCTCGCCCCGCGCCAGCGCCTGAACGCCACGCCCTTCTCGGCCTACGCCCTCGCGGCCAACACCGCCGCCACCGCGACCAACGCGACCACAGCCAACAACGCCCTCAACCTCAACAGCCAGCCCCCGGCCTTCTACACCAACGCCACCAACCTCAACGCTGGCACCGTCCCCAGCGCTCGCCTCACAGGCGCGTACTCCAACGCCCTCACCCTCAGCAACGTCGGCAACGTCTTCTTCGGCAGCGGTGCCAACCTGACCGGCATCAACGCCACCAACATCAGCAGCGGCATTCTCAGCGACTCGCTCCTCTCGGCCAACATCGCCCGGCGCAACCAGGCCAACACCTTCAGCACGGCCAATACCTTCAACGCCCTCAGCACGTTCAACACCAACATCGTCGCCCTCGACGCCAACGGCGGCGATGCCCTCAACATCAACGCCAACTCGGTCGCTGCAGGCAACTTCTCGACCACCGGCCTTCGCTTGAATGTGGACGCAAACGCTACCCACTACGGCTTCTATGCCTTCGCACCCGGCCTGGGCACCGGTGCCGCGTTCACCAACTACGTCCAGAACATGTCCAGCGGCGGGCATGCCTTCCGCGCCTTCATGCCCAACTCAGCGGCTGGCGTCAACTACGGCATCTCGGTCTCCAACGCCAGCACGCAGGGCTTCGGCGCCCAGTTCATCAACACCGCCACGACCGGCACCACCTACGGCGTTTATGCCGAGAACAACAGCCCCGACGGCTACGGCCTCTTCGCACTGCATGATGCCTCCACCGGCACCGGCCCCGCGATCTACGGCCGCAGCGATTCAACCTCCGCCGCCGCCTATGCCATCCATGGCGTCTCGAACAGCACCGCGGCCGGTGCTCTCTCGGCCGCGGTCCGCGGCGAGAGCCTTTCCACGACCAGCTTCGGCGTCGGCGTCTACGGCACACACGCTGGCCAAGGCTACGGCGTCTACGGCACGGCGGATGGCGGTCGCGGCGTCTATGGCCGCAACAGCGGCACCGGTAGCGGCGTCTACGGCTACAGCGTCGGCGGCTTCGGCGGGTTCTTTGACACCGGCGTTTCCGGCGGCGTGGCCCTCTATGTCCAAGGCACTGCCAGCGTCGGCGTCATCACGATCCGCGGCGGGGCCGACCTTGCCGAGAAGTTCGAGTTCAACTGTCAGACCACCGAGATCCTTCCCGGCATGGTCGTCATGATCGATGACCAGCACGAGGGCGGCATGGAGCTCGCCACGGGCGCGTACAACAAGCGCGTCGCGGGCGTCATCTCCGGTGCCAAGGATCTCGCCGCAGGCATGATCCTGGGCGATTTCGAGGGCGCGAAGAACCCCCACGCCGTGGCCCTCACCGGCCGCGTCTGGACCTATGTCGACGCTTCCGAGAAGGCCGTCGAGGCTGGCGACCTCCTCACGAGCAGCGACACTCCCGGCTACGCGATGCCTGTGGTCGATAGCAGCAAGGCCCACGGCGCCACCATCGGCAAGGCCATGACCAAGCTCGAGATCGGCCAGAAGGGCATGGTCCTGGTCCTCGTGAACCTCCAGTGATCGCGCGAACACGTCTACGCACCTGTTCCAACGATGACTAAGAAAGGAATTTCACGATGAACATGAACTTCACGCGCGGGCGGTCCGGCACCCTCGCGATCCTGATTGGGGCGTCCCTCGCCCTTGTGCTTAGCGCGGGCTCGGCCCTCGCGCAGGCGGAGCTTCCCAAGCTCTTCCTCCCGGCGGTCGCACCAGAGGGTGCCACGCCACTGCGTCAGTCCATCGCCCACATGCCAGCGCTCATCGACACGGGCCTGCTCGCGTCCTCGAACGCTGGCACCAAGATCGAGCTCAATGTCGATCCCCTTCGCTCGTTTACCATGACCGTGACAAAGGTCGAGCGCCGCCCCGACGCAACCTTCTCGGTCTTCGGCACCATCGACGGTGCCGAGGGCACCAGCGTCATCTTCTCCGTGCAAGAAGACGCCGTCGCCAGCGACATCACCGCCCCCACCTGGGGCGTTCATTACAAGACCAAGTATGCCGCCAACGGCGTCCACCTGGTCTGCAACATCGACGACATGAAGTACGCGCCCTGCGGCGGCGCGAAGAAGTCCGAGCCTCTCCTTCCTGGCGAGGTGCCCGAGGACTGGGCACCAGAGGCCGAGGAGCTGCTCAACCTCCCGAGGTTCACCGGCGAGGATCGCAACGGCGAGAACAGCGGCGGCGCTACGACAGGCGCGTGCGTCGCGCCGCTGGTGGTCTTCGACGCCATGATCATCTACACCGACGTGGCGCGCCTCGCCGCGGGCGGCACGAGTGCGATCCAGGCCGAGATCCAGCTCGCGATTGATCGCACCAACGAGGCCTACGACAACAGCCCCATCTCCGCTCGCATGCGGCTGGTGAGCCGCTACGAAATCACGTACAACGAAGTGGGCACCTACGACGATCACCTCGACCGTCTGACCGGGACGAACGGTCTGGGTAGCTCGGCGCCCTGGACGACGGCTCGCACCGACCGCGACACCAACAACGCCGACTTCTGCACCCTCTTCGTCGCCGATAATGAATACTGCGGCTTGGCGTGGTGTACCTCCGCGGCCAACCGCGGGTACTCGGTGGCGACGTGGGATTGTGCCGCAGGCGGCCTGACCTACGCGCACGAGATCGGGCACAACCAAGGCTGCGGGCACGACATCGCCAACGGCAGCTGCGGCTACTCCAACTATGCCTTCGGCTGGCGCTTCAACGGCTCCGACGGCAACCAGTACCGCACCGTCATGGCCTACTCCCCCGGCGACCGCATCCCCTACTTCTCCAACCCAAGCCGCACGTACCTGGGAACCCCCACCGGCACCGCGCTCGCCGACAATGAGCGCGTGATCGAGGAGCGCAAGGGCACCTGCGAGGCCTTCGAGACCACCCGCTGGGACATCTTCGTCGACTTCAGCTTTGGCGGCTTCCCCGCTGAGATCGGCACCTTCTCCCTGCCGTACAACTCCGTGGCCGAGGGCGTCACCAACCTCGACAACCATGTCAGCGGCGCCAGCGAGTTCCCCAACCTCTACATCAAGGAAGGCTCCACCAACTACACCGGCACCATCAGCAAGGTCATGACGATCACGGCCTGCGGCGGCCCCGTCACGATCGGCAACTGATCACAACCTCCTACTCGCTCGCGCCCGGAAGGGCGCGAGCGGTCTTTTGAGCTCCCGCGCGAGGAAAGGACTTTCCATGATCTTCTCCGCAAAGCTTCGCACTCTGAATCGCCTGCTCCCGCTCGCCGTGATGCTGCCCATCTTCGCGGGCGGGATCGCCGCAGGCCAGGAACCGCGCCCCATGGTGCCGTCCAGGATGATCTCGCCGCCGCGGCGGTGGCGGCTCCCGTCCTGATCGAGGTCTTCGCGCCCGCAGAAGCGCCAGCGGGCGCCACAAGCCTCAAGCACACCCGCGCGACGCATCCAGTAGCTGTGCGCTTGGATCAGCTTGATGCCGCGCGTCCGGGCGACATCGTCCGCATCACGGTGGCTGAAGGTGCGCCGGTGGACCTCGTCGTCGGCTCGCTGGAACGCCGCGATGAGGACCGGTACACGCTCTCGGGCACCGTGCGTTCAGCGCCGGGCTCGCTCTTCATCCTCGTGCGCGAGCTCGATGCGATCGCGGGCGACATCCGCATCCCCACCGCCAACCTGCACTTCAAGATGAAGCACGTCGGTCCAAACGCGCTCGGACAGCTCGTGCATCTTGTCTGCAACATCGACGACAGCCTCTACGGCGAGTGCCAGTGATAAACCAGTGGGTAAGACAAGTAAATCACTTGCA
>JBBQGR010000269.1:0-4207 GCA_038323185.1 Phycisphaerales bacterium
GGCGCGCCCATCAACGACCGCGATCGGTCCCGCGGGCGTCGTCAGGATCGCGGTCAATGCGTGCCGCGTCGCCAGATCATCTAGTGGCTGTGCCTGAGGAGCGGGCGGCACTTCGTTCGCCGCGGCGATCTCGATTACTGCGATCGGTCGGCTCGCATCCCAGAACGCATCATCAAACCCGCCAGCCACATCCTGCGGGGATTTCAGCGTCTCCAACTGCTGCGCCACGGACTGACGCTCGACGATCGCCTTGGCGCCCGAATTGGGCGTCTCGGTATTGAGATCAACCCGTTCGTCAGGAGCCGCGGCGAGGGGCACTGCGGGCGAAGGCTGGGCCGCGGCCTGGCTCGGGCCAAACGGTTCCGAGCCAATCACGAAGCGATCCATGGCCAAGGCGATCCCCGCCACGGTCAGTACCGCCACCATCACGCGCTGTTGTTTGTTTAGTTCCACGGGGAAGAGGATGGCAAACCGCCGCCAGCCTCGCCAGCAATCCGCGCTCAGCGCGGCGGATTCTGCACGCCCCGCCCCTGGGACTCCGCACCATCGGCACGCCCCGCACGGGCCGCACCAGCTGCCCCAGGTGATTCTGATGCTGGTGCCGCCAACGCGGCGCTGGTCGTGTGCCAGACCATCGCGACCGAGAAGCGAGCACCAGAGTCGCGCCCGCTTCCTTCAGCGTCGATCGAGAAGGCAGTCACTTCGAGATCGCGATGGCTCGCGTGCAGATCAGCGAGCATCGCGGAGAAGGCGCGAAACGACGCAACCCCCGCGACCCGAAGAGGAACCCGCGTCAGGCGGCCGCGCTGCTGTGGCGTGCCGGGCACCACCTCAGAGACGGCCACTCCGTGCATCTCCGCGACGGCGGGAATATCAGCGAGTCGTGCGTTCAAGTCCGAGATGGTACCGAGCGTGACCATCGTGGATCGCGATGCTCGAAGCGACTCGCGCTGCGTTATCGCTGCGGCGAGCGCGTCGTCGGCCTCTCGAAGCGCGACGGTCTTGGTTGCGAGCGTGTCTCGCTCCTGACGCTCTCGATCCGCGCGTGCCATCGCGGGCCGCAGCGTTGCCACCGCAAAGACCGCCGAGAGCGCAAGGATGCAAGCAACCGCGCCTCCATCAGAGAGCGTGGGACGAAACTGCCCAAGGTACATGCCACGATTCATCGCCCAGCCTCCGGCGGACGTTCCCGCTCCACAAGCCGGCACCGGAGCGCAAACTCCACAACGCCCTGAACCCCGTCGGTCGTGGCGCGGGCCCGCGTCTCCACCAGCGTGACACTCTCAAAGAGCCCAAGTCGCTCCAGACCCAGAACGAACTCAGAGACCGACGCCTGACTCGCGCCCGTTCCCGCGAGGTTCACCTCGTACCCAACTCGTGGCGACGCTTCGCCGGAGCGCGCCGGCGCCCGATCCGGCGCACCCGTACTCGCGGATTCAACCGCAACGCGCGAGAGCACAATCTTTTCACCCCGCACCCGCCCCACAAGCGAGAGCAAGCGGCTCCAATCAGGATGATCGCCGACGGACTGTGCCAGGCCAACGCTCCGTGCGAGCTCACGCACCTCGCCACGGATGTTCGCAAGCTCGCGCTCGCGCACCACCGTCAGCGCGTTCGCCCGCGCAAGCTCGTTGGCAAGCGCTGGTGCAGGTCCCGGCGAAGCAAGCCACGAGAAGGCCACCAGTGCGCCAAAGACCCCGCACACCGCGGCCCACAGACGCGCACGCCGCCGCCCAGCCAGCGAATCGCGGCACGAACGAGGCAGCAGATCAACGCCCACGATCGGGCCGCCTGCCTGGCGAGTTAGTGAGTTGCTCACGCGGCCCTCCTGATCCGACCACTACCGCGGCCCGCCATCGCGAGCCCGATCGCGCACGCAAGATCGGGGCCGCCATCCACACCCGGGCCATGATCAGGAGCCCACGCACCGATCCCCGCGCCATCAATCCCCAACTGCTGCCGCAGCCGCGGCGCAAGGCCGGGGATCGTGGCGCCCTCGCCCGTGAGCGTCAGGTCTGCAATCGGTGAGGCGTAGCGATTGGCCGCATACTGCAGCGAGCGGGCCACCTCAGGGACCATCGTGTCGAAGTAGGTTGTCAGAGACTGGCGGCACTCGCGCTGGACGAGCATCGCCTCATCACGAGAGGGTGCGCGATCGTTCCAGAGTCCCTGATCAAACGCCGCCTCGACCACGTCGATGCCGATCTTGAGTCGTTCGGCAACACCTGCGTAGAGGTTCCTGAGCGCGCCATCCTCAACACTTCGCTCGAAGACAAGCACCCCGCGGTGCGAGACGGCCAGCGTGCAGGCATCCCACGCCACATCAATCAACGCTCGCGCCACGCCGCTCGCGCCGCTCAGCACGCCAGCACCGCGGGCCATCGCCCAGCTCCGCATGTCGAAGCCCACGATAGACAAGCCCGCGTCCGCGAAGGCCGCGGCGATTCGCTCGCCTTCCGCGCGGCGCATGCCGCAGGCAACCACGTGCGTCAGGTCACCGCCGCGTGATGGTGCGGGAACATCCCACGTCGCGCACTCGATCTCATCGGGCATGAGCCGATGCGCCCGCGCCAGCTCGATGCGAGCAAGCTTTTCAACAGGCGCTCCGCTCGCCCGCAGCGGAAGCTCGAGCGTCTGCATCAGCAGCATCGATCGCGGGACCGCGATCTGCACGCACTCGCCCTCAAAGCCACGCCGGGCAAGCGTCCCCGCGAGCCGCTCAAGCTCTGACGAGTCAGGCTCACGCCAAGGCGACCCGTCCAGTGGTATCGCACGCTCGATGCGGGCCGTGCGCGCCATCCGCCACGCGCCGCCGCGCAGCGTCCCCTGCGCCGCCCGGAAGACGCGCCCGCCGATATCGAGCCCAATCGTCGATGTCCGAACACGATCAACCAGGCCCAAGATTGTTGCTTGCTGCGTCATGGCGCACCCCCGCCCGCGTGCGAGCCCGCGGCGGTCAGATCAAACAGCGGCAGGAACATGCTCACCGCCACCGTCCCCACCACCATGCCCATCACCAGCAGGATCAGAGGCTCCATCAGCGACGTGATGGTCTTGATCAGGATCTCATTGTCCTCGTCGAGGTGATCCGCCAGCGTCAGCAGCACCGGCGCGAGCTGGCCCGTGCGCTCACCGCTCCGGATCGCCTCGCACACCGACGGGTCAACGAGCGCGGGGTTTGCCAGCACGCTCGAGACGGTCTCGCCGCGTGTCACGGCCTGCTCGGCACGCTCGATCATGCGGGAATAGGCCGGATGTCCCGCAGAGTCGCGCGCGAGTCGCAGCGCGTCCACCAGCGGCACCTTGGCCTCCATGAGCACGCCCAGCACGCGCGCCATGCGAGCCGTCGCGAGGCCGCGCACCGCGCCGCCGATCTTCGGCACATTCAACATCGACGCCTGCACCAGCGTCATCCCACCCAGTCGGAAGAGCCAGAACCACGCCCCGCCCGCAGCGACAATGCCGCACCCACCCACCACCATCCAGTTCGCCCGAATCCACGTCCCCATACTCATCAGGAGCTTGGTCATCGGCGGCAGCGGCGTGTCCAGGCTCTTGAAGAGATCCTCGAAGCGCGGCAGCACAAAGCCAATCATCGTGACGCTCACCGCAACCGCGACACACGAGAGCAGCCCGGGATAGATCATCGCGCCGCCCACGGTCTTGCGGATCTTCACCTGCTTGCGCGTCAGCACCGCGAGCCGCTCAAGCATGACATCAAGCTTCCCGCCCGACTCGCCCGCGGAGACCAGACTCCGGCACACCGAGTCGAAGTACGCCGGATGGCGACCCATCGCATGAGAGAGCTGGCCACCCTCCTCAACGCGCGTTCGCACGTCCGACACAACGCTCTTCCACTTCCCTTCCGCAAGCTGCCGCTCAAGCGCGCGCAGCGCCTCCATCAGCGGCGTTCCTGTCTTAACGAGGATCGCAAGCTGGCGCAGCAGAGATGCGACGGCCTCAAGCCGCCTCCCGCGCCCCAGCCCGCCCGCGCCCGGCGCGGTGCCACTCGCCGCACGAGCCGCGCGTCCGGCCACGAACTCGCTGATCTCAGAGACAAAGACGCCGCGCCGGCGCAGCGCCTCGATCGCGTCCTCACACGTGGGCGCTTCAACGGCATCGGCTATCGCGGCCCCCGCCTTGTCATAGCCGGTATAGGCGAACTTCATGCCGCCTCCTTGCGCAGCGCGGCCGCGGCGGGCACGGT
>JBBQGR010000270.1:0-4170 GCA_038323185.1 Phycisphaerales bacterium
TGCGACTCTTTCGCGGCCAACAAGGCTTGGGCGGAAAAGGAAGGATTTAAGCAGATCCTCCTCTCAGACCTGCACCGGGAAGTCTGCAAAGGGTTCGGGCTTTATTGGGCCGACCTCAACGTCGCAAACCGCGGCACCGTCGTCATCAAGCAGTCCGCCGACGGCAAGGGAAAGGTCTCGTTCGTCCAGGCGCGGCCACCGGGGCAGGCGATGGCCTGGACCGACGTTCTGGCGCAGGTCTGAGCTGCGACTCAACTGATGCGCGGCCTTCCCGCGTGAGCTCCCCCCGCGCTGGGCGTGCCCAGACATGCCCAGACCTGCCCAAACACGCCCAAACACTCCAAGACACGCCAAGGCGTGCCCAAACCGTCCCGCCTGTGCGTTGTTGCACCAACTCCCTGACTCCCGGTAGCATCCGCTCCACATGACACACGCGGGCCGCTGTCGCGCCCCCCACACGCTCGCCGGAACGTTCTTTGCACTCGCCACCTTGGCGAGTGGAAGCGCCATGGCCCAGTCCCAGCGGCCAGCGCAGCCCGCAGCCCAGCCCGAGGCGGCGTTGTGGGCGGACCTTCGACCCGTGCCGGGCGTGGTCGGTGCTCGAGCCCAGATCGTACGGACATGGCGCGAGGAGATCGGTGGCGCGACCTTCGACCGCGCCGTGCTTGAGGGTGACGTGCGGATGGTCGTGGGCGAGGTGCCGCTGCGCGCCAAGCGGGCCGTGCTTTGGTGGCGTCCGACGACCACAGCGCAAGGCCGCGGCATCGAAATCTTCGCGCACCTCGAGGAGGTTGGTGCGCCCGAGGCACCCGCCAGCGCTTCGGGCGTGCGAGGCAAGGTCGTTCCCGTGCGAGCCATCGTGCTCGATGCGGATGGCGTGGAGTTGGGGGCCGATCTCTTCCGCGAAGGCGTGCCCGAGGCTCGCGACGAGGCCTCGCTCGCGCTCCTCGATCGCGCGTCGGCCTCCTTAGCGCGATCGCTCGCGAAGCGCCGTGGCGAGGTCGTCGATGAGCCGGTGCCTCCCGCACCCATCTTCAGGCCCAAGAGCCCGCCGCGCCCATTGCCAGTGAAGCCAGCGCCGGTGTTGCGTGCCGCACCCGAGAGGCCCGAGGAGGGTGGCCAGGCTCCCTCGACTACGCGGGGGCGCGAGCCATCGCAGACCCGGACGCCTCGCGAAGCTCAGTCCCCACCACGACAGACACCCCCCACCCAGCCCCCCGCGCCATCATCGCAAGCTCCTTCCAATGGCGGTCGCACAAGCCCCCCGCCGCCACCAGTGCCGGCACCTTCGCAGCCCAGCCGCGGCGAGCAGGAACTCACGCCCCCCACTTCAGCGAACCCGCCCGGCCCTGTCGCCGCGAGCGCACCCGCGGCCCGACCCGCAACAGAGTTGGAACCGGGCGTCGAGGGCTCGCCGATCTTCGCCAGTGGCGGAACAATCGCGATCGCGCCTCGCGACGTGCGCTTCGTCTCGGGGCCTGATGAGAACGCGATCATCGCCAGCGGCGGCGTCTCGCTCCAGTATCTCTCCCCGACCGACGGTCGCGTGCTGCAGATGACGGCCCAGCGAGCCGTGATCTTCCTGGACCCGGGCGAGATCCAGCAGAGCCTCTCGATGGGAGCGGATTCCGTTCGTGGCATCTACCTTGAGGGCGATGTAACGGCGAGCGACGGCACGAGCACGCTCCGCTCGCCGCGCGTCTTCTACGACCTGCGCGCCAACAAGGCCGTGCTCCTGAACGCGGTCTTCTGGGTGTATGACGAGCAGCGCGCGCTGCCGCTGTACGTGCGTGCCAAGGAAATCCGCCAGGAGTCAACAACGCAGTGGCGCGCCGATGACGCTCGCTTCACGACCTCGGCGCTCATGGATCCCGAGCTAGCGCTCGGTGCTTCATCGGTCACGATCACGCGCCGCGACGTCGAAGTGCCAAGGGACGCGATCGACAGCGACGAGCCGCCCCAGCGCACCACGACCAACTACGTCGAGGCCGAGGGGATCACGCTCCGCGGCATGAACGTGCCCGTCTTCTGGTGGCCCACCTACTCGGGCGATCCCGAGCAGCGACTGATCCGCGACATTCGACTTCAGAACAGCTCCGAGAATGGCTTCGCGTTCCTCACGACGCTCGACGCAAAGGCGCTCCTTGGCCTCAACAGTCCCGAGCTGCGTGCGGATCTCCTTATGGACTTCTACTCCGGGCGGGGGCTCGGACTCGGCACTCGCCTGCGCTGGAGTCGTGAGGGCAGCCGCGGCGGGCTCCTGGCGTACGGCCTCCTCGCCGACAATGGCTCGGACCTCCTGCCCCCCGGCACCAAAAAGGAGCAGGACGGCGACTTCCGCGGCATCCTCCTCGGCGATCAGCGCTGGAAGCTGGATGACAAGTGGACAATGACGGCCGACCTCGCGCACATCAGCGACGAGACCTTCGTCGACGCCTTCTTCCCGGAGCTCGCCCGCACACGCACCGAGTTCAACAATCGTCTGCTCGCGCGCCGGCTTGATGAGAACACCGTTCTCTCCGTCGAGACTTCCGGAACTTTCAACGACTTCATCGCGAGCCAGTGGCTCCTCCAGAGCCGCGGCTACAGCGTGACCAAGCTCCCAGAAGTCTTCTACGCGCGGCAGGCCGACGACCTTCTGCCCGAGACCGCGCCGGGCCTTGTGTCCTGGACCAGCGAGTACCGTGTCGGTCGGTACGCCCTCGCCCTCGACGAGATCACCGCCAGCGAGCGCGGCTACACGTTCGACGCGATCTCGCAGCGAGCCTTCGGCATCGCGCCCGGCGAGAGCATCGGCTCCAAGCTCCGCGCGGGTGGTTACTCAGAAGATCCGCTCTTCCGGCTCGACACGCGCCAGGAACTCAGCGTTCAGACCAAGGCCGGCCCCATCTCCATCCAGCCCTTTGCCGTTGGCCGCTTCACCGCCTACGACGACACCTTCGAGGCCTTCTCTCCCGAGGAGGACGACGAGCTCCGCACCTGGGCCGCCGCGGGTGTGCGCCTCTCCTCTACGTTCCAGCGTGTCTATGACGACGCCGCGGCACCGATCCTCGACATCCATCGCCTCAGGCACATCATCGAGCCGAACGCGACACTCTGGGCCGCAGGCTCCAATATCGACTCCAGCGACCTGCCCATCTACGACGACAGCGTCGAAGGCATTGTCGATGGTCCCATGGCTCGCTTTGGCGTGACACAGGTCTTCCAGACCCAGCGCGGCGGGCCGGGCCGCTGGCGCTCCGTCGATCTCCTCACGCTCCGCACCGATATCTTCGTCGCCGCGGAAGAGGCCGAGCGCCAGAGCTCCATCGGTCGCTGGATCGACTTCCGCCCCGAGCTCTCAAGCCCCGGCGACTTCTTCGTTGCCGACGCCGCGCTGCGCCTGACCGACGCGACAAGCCTCACCGGTGCCTGGGTCCAGGACTTGGAAGAGGGCGACGCCGCCCTGTCCAGCATCGGCCTCATGATCCGCCAGTTCCCCGGATTCACTACCAGCGTTGACCTGCGTCGCCTGGACGAGCAGGATTCCACGTACCTCCTCTTCGGCGCGTCGTATGAACTCACGCAGACGTACGGCCTGGCCTTCGGAACCGACTACGACCTCGAGAACTCAGAGCTGCAGAACTCCGCGCTCGAGATCCGACGCCGCTTCGCCACCGTCCTGCTCGGCGTCGGCATCAATCGCAACGAAATCACTGGCGAGACGAGCTTCGGCTTCTCGATCCAGCCCTTCGGCGCCCGCGGGCGCGCTGGCCTCAGCGGCATCGGCGGCGACGGCGGCACGTCCGATCGACTCGGCATGTAGGCGATCGCGTCACGCCCGGCTCAACTCACGCTCACTTCGCCGCAGGCTCTTCCGCGCCCTGAATGCTGTCAATAAAGGCGTTGGCCTCGGCGATTGAAGCTTCCATCTCCTGCACGAGGCGGGCCACATCGCCCTGAATCTCCGACGCCGAGTCCTGGAGCGACGCGATCGCGCGTGCGTTCAGGTTGTGCTTGAGAAAGAGCACCTGGTCGTTGAACGCGGTCAGCACCGGGTCCATCTTGGCCGAGGCTGCCTTCATCTTCTGGATCAGCGCGTCGTACTCCCGCCGCGTCGCGTCGTACCGACGCTCGGACTTGCTCCGCAGCGTCGCGCTGCCGTACTGCTCCATCTCAACGCGCCACTCG
>JBBQGR010000271.1:0-4154 GCA_038323185.1 Phycisphaerales bacterium
CAGACACGCTCACGCAGCTCCCGACCCACACGGGTGCGCCGGGGCCAGCCCGCGCACGAATGGGGCACACGGGACATATCAGAACGGCTCACAACCGAGCACTCTTGCTAACAGCAACAACGGTGCATCCAGCGGCATCGCGCCGGGCCCCATCATCGGTGTTGAGGTTCTGACGCCGCCCGCGTCCTCCGCCGCGCCGCGCGATTTCAAGATTCCCAGGGCGCCGGGCAATCGCCCCTGGAAGATCGCCGCCGTCATCCCCTGCTTCAACCGGCGCGCCGATCTCGAACTGCTGCTGAAGGACGTTGCGCGGCAGGACATCCTGACCTCCGGCCTCGTCGAGCTCTGGTGTACCATCATCGACAACGCCTCGACCGAACCACTTTCGACGCTCGCAGTACCGCCGGGCCTTCGCGTTGAGTTTGTCCGCCTTCCCAAGAACACGGGCGGCTCGGGCGGCTTCAACGCTGGCATGACGCATGTCCTCTCGGGACAGGGACTTTCGGGCCAGTTCGGGCCCGCCGATCACCTCTGGTGGCTCGATTCGGACGCTCGCGTTGCCAAGTCCTGCCTGCGGCACCTGCTCCGGCCGATGGCCAAGCGGCCCACGCTCGGCGCGGTCGGCTCTGCGCTCTGCGATGTCTCGACCGGGAACACCTGGGAGATCGGTGGCGAGATTAACCCGCGACACGGCGGGGTCTGGCCCGCTGGCGGCGGCGACATCGATCAGCGATTCCTCGTTCGCGCCAAGTACCTCGCCGCGTGCAGCGCGCTCGTGCGCCGCGTAGCCATCGAGAAGACCGGCCTCTTCCCCGAGAACTTCATCTATTACGACGACGTCGACTGGTGCATCCAGATGACGGCCAAGACCGGGTTTCAGGTCGCCGGCGCGCCCCGCAGCCGCGCCTTCCACCCGCCCGGCAACCGCCGCTATGTGACGTGGGCCCGCTACTACATCGCGCGGAACTGCTTCTCGCACATGGACGTGCTGAAGCTCGGCAACTTGACCCGCTTTCGTCGCGCGATGCGTGAGGTGCCCCGCGCTGTGGGCCAGGCGATGATGGGCCTGCCCGAGCTCGCCGAGCTGCACCTGCGCGGCCTGCAGGACGCGCTCGACCGCCGCTTCGTGCAAGTCGAGCCGCGCCACATGCTCGAGACGCCGCTGAAGTTCGTCCCGTTTAAGGACCTGCCCGCGCTGGTCGAGGCCGAGCGCGCCAAGGCGAAGGCCGCCGGTCGCGCCGGCTCGCTCTTCATCCATCCTCTGCTCCGAGCCAAGATCCCGGGCCTTGAGGCCTGCCGGCGCGAGCTGCGCAAGGTTCCGTACACCTGGCCCAAGGCCGACACGGACTACTGGCGCTCGCGCGATCAGGAAGGTCACGCGCTGCGCGACTTCTTCGGCGTTGCCAAGCGCCTCTTCCTTGGCGGCGATGCCGATGTCGCGGTGACGCCGACGGGCTGGCCCAACAACTGGCTTCGCGGCCGCACCATGATCCAGGTCACGTCCGAGGGACTTCTCGTTCGCGAGGTGCGCCCTTGGACTGCCGTGAAGAACGCGATCTCGATCTATGTTCGCGGGCTCAGGCTTTCGATTGCGCTGGCCCGGCGCGGCCCGCACGTCATGCCGCTCCCCGCCGCGCCGCGATTCGTGCCGCCCGCGCCCGTCAAGATTGATGCGCCCCAGACCTCGACCGTGAGCGTGTAGTACATCGAGGCACAGCGCAGGATGCCCAGCGGCCTCAGCATCATCATCGTTGCATTCAACCGCGCCGAGGCGCTGCTCGCGACGCTGCGCGAGGTCTCCGCACTCGCTCCCATCGCGCACTCCCGCGGCGAGATCATTGTCGTCGACAACGCCTCCACCGACGACACCGTCGCGCGCGTGCGAGATGGCTTCCCCGGCGTGCGGCTCATCACGATGCCCGCCAACACGGGCGTTGAAGCCTTCAATGCTGGCGTCCGCGCCAGCAACCACGAGCTTGTCCTGATCCTCGACGACGACGCGCATCCCGATCCTGCGGGCCTTGACGCCGCGATTGATCTCCTCGCGCGCGAGCCGCGCATGGGTGCGGTCGCGCTCCTGCCGGTACACCCGGCCACGAAGATGCGCGAGTGGCCCTTCGCGACCACGCCCGCGCGCGCGTGGCCCTTCATGGGCTGCGGCAACCTTGTGCGGCGAGAAGCCTGGGACGCCGCGGGCGGGTACGACGCGAACTTCTTCCTCTATCGCAACGACTGCGATCTCTCGATGAAGCTCCTCGCGGCGGGCTGGGACGTCGGCTTCGACCCCGCTTGGATCGTCTGGCACGACAGCCCCGCCGCGGCTCGCAAGAGCGAGCGATGGCTCGAGCTCGCGACGCGAAACTGGTGCTGGCTCTGCCGCCGCCATGGGCGGGGCCTCGCGCCCGTTCGAGCGATCGCCCTCGGGGCCGCCCGCGCCATGATGCTCGCGGGACCCTCGCCCAAGCGACTCTGCAAGGTTCTGCGTGGCCTTAGTCGCGGCTTGACAACGGCCGTCCCCGCCGCGCCAAGCGCCGTGCGGCCAGATGGCTCGCACCTGCGGCGGATGCTCCAGATCCGGGGCGTGTGAGTGTGTGCGAACGGCGTGCGAAATGCCAGCCAAACCGCCCCCGAAATGCGAGCCACCCCGCAGCGAACGCCGATGACCACCGCTATGAACCGTGCCTGCGCTTCGTTGATGCTGAATTGCCTCGTGACGAGCTTGCCATGCGCGATGATCTCGCTCGCCGGATGCGGCGGTGGCGGCACGCAAGTGACGAGCGAAGAAGGCCCCTCCAGCGGCCTCAACGCCCTGATCAGCGGCGAGGAGCTCGTCCTGCGCTCGCAGCCGCTGGACCCCACCAATCCCGAGCTCACCAACGCGCAGAAGGCCGCGCTCAGCGAGCGGGCCGCGACCGACTTGCAGGCCATCCTCGACGGAATCGAGCCGCGCCAGCGTGCGGCCGATCCAAGCCCCGCTCTGGCGCAGAACTCCGGCACATCCAGCGCCCTCGCGCCCCAGCCGAGTGGCAGCACGAACGGCAGCACGAGTGGAAGTACCAATGACAACACAAGCGGCGACGGCGCGGGCCTTACATCGCTCGCTTCGGAGAGTGGTGTTGATGCTGGCGCTGTCGAGGCCGCGAGCGTGGCTGTGAGCAACGCGGACACCACGGCGCCCACAACCATCAACGCGGCGGCACCCCTCACACCGTCGGATCCCGTCGCGGCACTCGCGGGCAAGATCGCGGCGCTGCTCCGCACGCCGCTGGACGGGACGACGCAGCCGCGCTCGGAGGATCCGGCCTCGGCCGCGGCGGCGTTGGCCGCCGTCGAATCTCTCGCGCCCGGCTCGCTCGCGCAGATCGATTCTGAGACGAGCTCGCTCTCGAAGCAGCTCTCGCCCGAGGATCGCGCCACGCTTCTGGTCGCGGCCGAGCGTGTGCGATCGGAGCCCGCGAAGGCCGGATCGGCGATGAACCAGGCGCTCGCGCAGGCTCTGGCCCGCATGGGCGGGACTGTGCCGCTGCACCTGCCGCGCGTGGCGCTCTGCACCAAGGTTCTTGGCTTCGGCCGCTTTGAGACCTTCGCGAGCGACACGTTCTACGCGGGCAAGCTCATCCGTGCCATCGTGTACGCCGAGGTTGATGGCTTCTCGTATCGCCCCGCGCGCGAGGGCGATCCGGTCCAGCGCAACGTGCCACTCGCGGAGCAGCAGTCGGTTGATCTCACCCAGCGTCTCTCGCTCTATCACGATCAAAGCGGGCTGCTCGCGTGGCATCGTCCCGCGCAGCGCGTTGTTGAGACGACCCGCAACCAGCGCCGTGACTTCTTCCTGATCCATCAGGTCGAACTCCCCAGGAACCTGACCGTCGGGACGTATGTTCTCAAGATCACGATCGAGGATTCAACGAGCGGCGCCACGACCGAGGCCTCGCTGCCCATCAAGATCATCGCGGGTGGCGCCAGCCGCTAGGGCGCGATTCCTCTCATCGCGCGGGCGTCGATCAACGCCGCGCGCACCGCGCGGGCCATCGCGAGTGCGCCCGGCGAGTCTGAGTGAACGCAGATCGTGTCGGCCGTCATATCGAGCGGCGTCCCACTTGATGTGATGACGCGAGCACGCTGCGCGATCTCCACGGCTTGCGATGCGGCGG
>JBBQGR010000272.1:0-4153 GCA_038323185.1 Phycisphaerales bacterium
GGGCAGCGTCACAAGCAGGCGCTCATCATCGATGAACGCTGGAACGGCGGCGGCCAGATCCCAACGCGATTCGTCGAGCTTCTTAACCGCCCCACCACTAATTACTGGGCACGCCGCGATGGCAAGGACTGGACCTGGCCGCCCGATGGCCACCACGGTCCCAAGGCCATGCTCATCAACGGCCTCGCGGGCTCCGGCGGCGATGCCTTCCCGCACTACTTCCGCCAGGCCGGTCTGGGCAAGCTGATCGGCACGCGCACCTGGGGCGGCCTCGTCGGAATCTCCGGTAACCCCGGACTCATCGACGGCGGCGTCATCGCGGTCCCAACCTTCGGCTTCTATGAGAAGGACGGCACGTGGGGCATCGAAGGCCACGGCGTTGATCCTGATATCGAGGTCATCGACGACCCCGCCAAGATGCTCAACGGCGGCGACCCGCAGCTCGACAAGGCCATCGAGGTCCTGCTTGGCGAGATCCAGACGAACCCGTACGCTTCCCCGACGCGCCCCAAGAGCCCCAACCGTTCGGGCATGGGCATCGCGCCGCAGGACAAGTAGTCGCCGAGGCCCTCAGATCGAGTAGTTCCAAACCCCGCCCCGAGGCGGGGTTTTCTCGTGCGGACGCCGCCTGCGGCCGCCAATGGCAAAGACGGCGTTCGCGCAGCGAATTTGTTTCAACATATCTCATCCGACTGTCTATATTTTGAATCAAGGATTTCTCCACTTCTCATCGAGCAAGGCACAAACTACGCTCCGAGCTGAATCGCGGTCTTGGCGTGCGGCGTCGCTCGGCACAGCAAGACCGACTCGGCCGCATCGCCGCTTTGTGCAGCGTGTGACGGAATGGTCTCCTGGAATCACTATGTCTCAAGCTCCATCCACCGGCGGGTTACCAACCTCTGATGTTCCAAAAGTCTCCTGCGGGACGGGGCGTGTTCCGATCTGTCCGGTGTGTGATCGTGCGGCCACTCATGCGAATACCGTTCTGAAGAACCAGCAGTGGACGCTGCTGGCCTGCCCGCTCTGCGAGGTGATCTTCCTCGACGCGCCTCCCACCGACTCCGACCTTGCTGGCGAGAATCGGTGGTCGGCCTCGTTCGAGGTGGAGCGTGCGAACCGGCGCAGTCGGCGGCCCATCCTCTCGGCGATCTCGAGAACCCTCCGGCCCATCATCCAGTCGCTCCGTCCGAAGAAGGCGACGAATCTGCTGAAGAGCTTGCTCCCCTCCGGCGGCACGGTTGTCGATGTCGGCTGCGGTGACGGCGCACGACTGGACGGACTGCCTCGCAGCTTCACACCCGTGGGGATCGAGATCGACCCGGTGGCGGCGGCGGTTGCGAGTGATCGCTTCAGATCACGAGGCGGGCGCGTGCTGGTTGGACCGGCGACTGATCGGATCGCCGAACTCAAGCCCCACTCGCTCGATGGCGCCCTGCTCATGGCCTACTTGGAGCACGAGACCAGACCGATCGAGTCGCTCACGCTTCTCCGCGCCGCGCTGAAGCCCGGCGCGCCGGTGGTCATCAAAGTTCCAAACCACGACAGCTGGAACCGCATCGTGCGCGGCCCGCAATGGTGCGGATATCGCTTTCCCGACCACGTCATGTACTTCTCGCCGTCGAGCCTTCGAAGAACGTTGCAGCACGCCGGCTTCCGGATCCTCCGCTTCGGACCACTCGACCGGCTTCCCACAAGCGACAACATGTGGATGGTGGCACAGGCCTGAGACTGTCGTAGACCCCGGGCGGCAAGGCCCGAGAACCAACAACATTCTCCTTGTTCTGAAATTTAGTGAGGAGGCCGGTCGCGCGACGCGGTATGTCCGCTAGTCTTTTCGTGAAGAAGAGCGGCAAGCTCTTTGACGCTGTCCGCACGGAAAGACTTTGGAGCCAGAGGAGAAGTCATGAAGAACGCATCTCGTTGGGCGGTTGTCGCTGCGCTCGTGGGTAGCGCTGGCCTTGCTCACGCTGGTCCAGATTGGGTTGAGGGGGAACTGCGCGCAGAGCGTGGCTTGGAGTTTGGCGACACTGGTGGAGCGGACGCCGGTTCATTCCTGACCAGCGCACAGACGACGACCGGCTCGGGCTCGCTCAACTTTCTCGAGGGCCGCCTGAGCATGGGCGGTGCTCTGCTGGACGAGACGCCCGACTTCGAGGACATGTACCGCATCGCGGTCTCCACACCCGGAAGCTTCTCGGTGACGGTGACTTCTTCGCCGTTCGCTGTGGCGTTGTATCTGTTCCGGATCGTGGACGGGCAGGCGGTGGGCATGCTGGGTACCGAGGGCGGCTTCCTCACATCGAGCTCCACGGACGGCTCTGAGATCGAAGTGACCGAGCCGGGCATCTACGCGCTCGCGGTCACATTCGTGGGCAACACTCCAACCAGCGACGGCGAGAGCATCTTTCTGTTCGGCGAGGGGCCCGGCGCGATGCAGGGAGCGACCAGCTTCATTGGCGGCGTCTTCGGCGCGACCAACGGTGGCCCGCACGATGGCTGGAGCGGTGACGCTCCCGAGGATCTGGGCGACTACATCTTGCAGTTCCAGGGTGCCGCGCTCGTTCCCGGCGTTGGCCCGCTCTCTGGGGCGCTGGCCATGCTCTGCATGGGCGCCCTCGCGAGCGCTCGCCGCCGCCGGCTGTGATGCGCTTGGCGGAACGCCGCTCTCGCTGTTCTCGGACCATTTGGTCCAACGGACCGGTTCAAGAATCGTCAAGGTTGCATCGGTCTGTGTTCGAGGGCTGGGAACATCGCTCTGCGCGGCGGTGGTTCTCTCGCGGCGTGCATAAGCTTTTGTCCGGAGCAGACATCTGTTTAAGGGAGAAACGCTATGAAGTACATCGGTCCTCTCGTTTTGGCTGTTGGTCTTGCCGCGTCGGGTACCGCGATGGCGGGTCCGGACTGGGTCGAGCGGGTTGATGCGGGCTCGGTGCTTAGTGCCGCGCAGTTCACGCTCGGTGAAGGTTCGATCCGCACGATCCAAGGGACGCTTTCGGGCTCACTGCTGGGACCCGGCGCGGACTTTGAGGACATGTACATCATCCGCGTTGCTCAGCCGGCGACCTTCTCCTTCTCGCTCTCATCCGCGAACTTCGACTCGGCGCTCTACCTCTTCAACATTACTGAGGCCAACGAGGCCTTTGGCCTGCTCGGCGCCGACGATGTTGGTGAGAATCAGGGCGCCGTTCTCACTGGCATCGCTACCGATGGCTCGGGCGCGCAGCTCACCAACCCTGGCATCTACGCGCTGGTGATCACCTTCTCCGGCAACCGGGCCCAGAGCCGCACCGGCGACATCTTCCAGTTCGAAACATCGACCGAGATCACCGGTCCCGACGGCCCCGGCGGCACCAATCCCCACGAGGGCTGGGCCAACAACGGTGGCTTCACCGGCGGTGAGTACATCATCGATGTGGTGGGTGTTGAGTTTGCGGCACTTCCCTCGCCGGGCGGCGTGATGGTCGCCGGGATTGCGGGTCTGTTTGCTTCTCGCCGCTGGCGCGCCTGATCGGGCTTTCATTGCGGCAGCATCGCACGCATGTGGTCGCCGCGGCCGGCGATCATGGGGCTAACGCTGCGTTGACTTCGAGCAACGTGGCGGGGATCCCCATCGCGAGAAGGCGGTCATGCTGGCGGGCGAGCACGATGCTGCTGGCCGGGCGCGCTGCTCGCAGCGCGCCGAAGGCCAGCGTGATTCGCGCGTCCGCTTCTGTGCTGCCCGAGGCGATGCGTTCTGCCGCGGCGAGTTCGAGGTCGACGGTTGCGAGCTGGAGTCGTGGCGGCGGCCGGACGCCCGCGAGAGTCTGGCGCGCCAGGCGCAGCGCGTCCGCAGCCTCGGCTGGCTTGCCCGCGCTCAACAGCGATGAGCCGAGCACGGCACGCGCTTCCGCGGCCTCGGGCAGCTGCTCTTGCTTCAGACGCACGACCATGTCAACGGCCTGCTGGGCCTGGGAGAGCGCGGCGTCGACATTGCCGAGCGAGAGGTTTGTGCGGGCCATTCCGGCGAGCGTCGCCGCGACGACGGGATGGCCGTTGGGGAAGCGTGCCTTTCGGATGGCAAGCGCGCGGTCGTAGGCGTCGAGCGCGGCGGTGGGATCACCCTTTTCATAGAGGCATCGCGCGAGGTTCTGCGAGACGGCGGCGGTGCCGACGT
>JBBQGR010000273.1:0-4148 GCA_038323185.1 Phycisphaerales bacterium
GAGGACGTGGAGGGCATGCACAAGGCCGCGGGCATCCTGACCAGCACGGGCGGACGGACGAGCCACGCGGCGGTGGTGGCGTGTGGCTGGGGCAAGTGCTGCGTCGTTGGTGCGGGCGAGATGCACATCGACCTTGCCAAGGGCACGATGACAATCAAGGGCAGGAAGTTTGGCCGCCAGGACGTGATCTCAATCGACGGCGGCACCGGCGAGGTGATGGCTGGCTCGGTGGGGACCATCGAGCCCAAGATGTCGGGTGACTTCGGTCAGGTGATGAAGTGGTCGGACAAGTACCGCACGATTGGCGTTCGGACCAACGCGGACACGCCAGCAGACGCGCTCCGGGCTCGCGACTTCGGGGCCGAGGGCATTGGCCTCTGCCGCACCGAGCACATGTTCTTTGAGGGTGAACGCATCCGCGCGATGCGCGAGATGATCCTCGCGGAGACGCTGGAGGCGCGCGTGAAGGCGCTGGGCAAGCTGCTCCCCTACCAGCGCGAGGACTTCATCGGCATCTTCAAGGCGATGAAGGGCCTGCCCGTCACGATCCGCCTGATCGATCCGCCGCTGCACGAGTTTGTGCCCCACGAGGACGAGCAGCAGGCCGAGCTGGCGAAGATCATGGGCATTCCCGCGTCGAAGGTGAAGGCGCGCGTGAAGCAGCTGCACGAGGCCAACCCGATGCTTGGCCACCGTGGTTGCCGCCTGTGCGTCACGTACCCCGAGATCCTGGACATGCAGGTTCGTGCGATCGTCGAGGCGACGATCGACTGCCTCCGCAGCAACATCAAGGTCTTCCCGGAGATCATGATCCCGCTGGTGGGGACCAAGAAGGAGCTTGTCGCGCTGCGGGCTCAGTGCGAGGCCGTGATCGCGAAGGTCAAGGAGGCGGAGGACTACAAGCCGCGCCTGGACATCAAGATCGGCACGATGATCGAGGTGCCTCGCGCCGCCGTGACGGCCGACGAGATCGCCGAGGCCGCGGACTTCTTCAGCTTCGGCACCAACGACCTGACGCAGATGACCTTTGGCTTCTCGCGCGACGACATCGGCACGTTCCTGGGTGACTACCTAGCGCAGGAACTCCTGCCGGCAGATCCCTTCCAGACGCTGGACACCGGCGGCGTCGGGCGTCTCGTCGAGCTTGGTATCACGCAGGGCCGCCAGACCAAGCCCGATCTCAAGATCGGCATCTGCGGCGAGCACGGCGGCGATCCCAAGAGCGTCGAGTTCTGCCACAAGGTCGGGATGGACTACGTGAGCTGCTCACCATTCCGAATCCCGATCGCGCGCCTCGCGGCGGCGCAGGCCGCGATCAAGGCGGAGAAGTAAGAGGCCGCGAAGCAGCAGCTGTAGCGAAGAGTTCAGTGTTCAAAGCCTCGCGCTCGGCGCGAGGCTTTTTACTTCGCCGCGTCGAAGTCAGATGTGCCACCGTGAATCGCTGGGATGAGCGGAATGTCGTGGTCGTCACATCGACGCCGGTGCGGCGCCTTGGAGCGCCACTGGCACCAGTTTGTTCGTGGGTGATCGATCACTGTCCTTGCAGTTACGACACTTCGGAGAGAGTGGAGGACTTATTAAGTTGTGTAAAAGTCCGAGCCATGCACTTGACCAGCGTCCGAGAGAGATGTACTCTCGAAAGACATCGAGTCGCAAACGGCACTTCCGCTCCGGAGAGATATCATGTCGTCTCCCCTACCGATCACCGATCACCGATCACCGATCACCGATCACCGACGCGGTCGTGGCGGTTCAGCGGCTTGGTGGCCCAAGGGTTGAGTCTCAGTTGTGCCGTCTTTGTTGGCTTCGTACTTATTGTCTTCGGCGTAGCCAAGGCTGGCTCATCAGGTTCAACACTCACCGCATTGGCGCGGGTTGTGCCCGCGAACTTTGTCACCTTGGCGAACTTCGGTCTCATTGCCGTTGAGGTTACCCTCGGCGGCCTTCTGCTCGCTGGCTGGCGCCCCACCAAGGTTCTCAGCTGCGCGACCGCTCTCGCTGCGGGGTTCCTCGCTTGGATCACTTGGCTCGCGATCAGCGCGCCAGGCGCAGACTGCGGGTGCGGCGGCCTGAAGTGGCTGACACTTGGATTCGATGGCACTCGCGGGTCGCTCTTGCGAGCCGCGTTGTTCTTCTCGGTATGTGCGCTTAGGCTTGTTGGCCAGGCAACGATTCGTAGCCATCGCGCGAGCGCCTTGAGGAGTTCGATATGAATCGATTCATGAACATCGGAACCAGGATTGGTGTCGCGGCTGCTGCCTTGGTGGTTTCGGCTGCGATCGCCACCGGTTCGGGGGGAGGCAACTGTTGCTTCACGTCCACATGCCCGGGTGGTGTCGGGCAGGCGACGGACTGCCTGGGAAGCAAGTGCGCGAGCAACCAGGTGTGCTCGGGAGATCAAGGGTGCACTCCTACCCCTTGGGCGAAGGCAAAGTGCATTCCAATTCCGCCCGTGATCCCCTGAAGTGACACTCGTACAGATCGCGCGATCACTCTCAACCGAGGATGATCGCGCTTGGACCGTCACGCTCTGCTGCAATTTCGTAATCTGGCTCTAGGAGGCTATCACATGAACGATCGGCACAAGTTGCTCGCCGGGCTTGGTGTGGCTGCGCTCGGCATCGGACTTGCGGCGTTCTCCTATATTCGCGCTACGGCGACACCGCAGTTCGATCCGGGCGTGCTCACGCCAGCTCCCGCAGAGGTCGTCAAGTACTTCGATAGCCTAAGAACCGAGCTTCAGCCCACGCGCGCGACACTTCCGGGCATTCTTGGCGATTTCGAGCGAATAGCTGGCGAGCGCGCGATCAAAGCGGGCGACTCCATTCCCGCTCGGGATGATCTTTCTCGTGCCGCGCGAGAACTGATCGAAGCGATGCTCTCGGGGAACTATGAGACGCGGAAGCGCGCTCTGCTGTCACGAGGCCGTGTGCCAGACTTCCATCTCGATGACCAAAGGAATTTCGAAGCCGCTGCCGAGCTGACCAGCCTGGCATCGTTGGGCATTGAACAGATGACCGTCACGCCTGTCTTCATCAAGGGCCGGCGCGTCTTGCCGGACGAACTCGACGCGGGCTTCAACCTCACGACCTTCGAGCCAACACCGGCGTTGTTCCCCGCTCACGCGCGCCTCAAGTCGAGCGGCCCCACCGTGGTAGAAGTTCGCTTTCCTATGCAGCTCACGTCGGTTCTTGACGGCGGCGCTATCGGCGAAAAGGTGACGGTTTCCATGGGGCTACGGCTCATGTGGGATCCTAAGGAGAAGAAATGGATACCTTGGAGCTTTGCGATATTAAGGCAGACCGAAGCCGTTTTTATTCCTCCAATGTAGGATTCTCTTTGGTCGAGCTCCTTGTCACCATCAGCGTGATCGGCGTGCTCTTGGCCATTCTGATCCCCGCGCTGGCTGGTGCGCGGAGCAGCGCCAGGTCCGTTGGGTGTCTGTCAAACTTGCGTGGCGTCGGCCAGGTCGTCGAACACTACCTCCACTCCTACGGCAGTCGTTACCCATTCGCCGTTGGAGATCGATGGGTTTTTCTTGGCCCTGAAGAAGGGGAGGGCGGATCAATCATGTACGGCAACCACTTCACCATCGAGCTCTACTGGGTTGGTCTGATGCACGATGTCGCCCCTTGGCGTCGGCACTTCGCTACGTGGGTGTGCCCCGGTTCGCCGCGAATCTCTGGCGCGCCTTGGCTCGCTGTGCCGGGTACCTTCGCCAGCGGGATTGGACAGCCCTCGTATCGCTACGCCTCCGGCTTCGTGGCGTCTCCGGCGCTCTGGGGGCCGGGCGCAAACGCCGATCCGCTTCACCTGCGTGCAGTCGGTGCACAAGAAGTGCTCTTCCCATCGTCCAAGACGCTGATGTGGGACGCGGAACGCGCCCACGCGTCGCCAAGGCAAGACCCTGATCCGACGCTGCAACTCTTTGCCGACGGGCACGCCGCTGTCCACCGGGTTTCTGCGGCCAGCCCGCCGGTCCTCAATCCATTCACGACAACGACTCGCCCGCTCGTCGACACCGCCGACGGTGTGCGTGGACGAGACTACCCATGATCGTCTGCGCGTAGCAGGCCGGATGCCTGATTTGTTGTCGCATTGTCGCGCGAGATGATGCGCGGCCGGTTATGCGTGTTACTTTACGCGTG
>JBBQGR010000274.1:0-4121 GCA_038323185.1 Phycisphaerales bacterium
CACGCAGATGCGCTGAGGTTGGGCGAGAGAACCATCGCTTCACGAGCAGGATCGCCCCGAGCATCAGCGTGATGGCAACGATGATCATCGCACCGACGGACAGACTTCCTCGCGCGGGAGTGGTGGTCTGAGTTATTATCACCTCGCAGCCCGCAAGCCCGCCCGCGACCAGCAGCATCGCCGCCCCGGCCAGCGTCGACCGTCGTACGCGAGCCTTGGAGATCACCCAGTTCTCGCTCGTGTTCACCCGTGCAAACTGCGGCGCCCGACCAAACCGCGTGCGAGCATCGGGCCAGATTTCCCGCGGTGGCGACTGGCCAAAGAGCCGTGCGTACGAAGCGAGCGTTCGTCCGAACCAGTCCTCAAACTTGGCCTCTTCCGCCGCGCCGCCCTTGGTGGGTCCGCGGTGCAGTGCGCGGCCCAGCAGCTCACCGCACCTCTCGATCCAGTACGAACGCGTGTACACCATGTGCAGGTGCCAGGCCTGATCGACCTCGTCCGAGGGTGTCACCGGGTGGCCAGCCTCCAGCAACAGGAAGACGAATCGCTTGTACTCCGCCACCACCCTCGCGGCGAACGCCTCCGACCAGGCGTTCTCGCGGGCCAGCCGCTTGGTGAACGAGAGCGCCCACGCGGCGTCGCCGATCTCGAAGCGGTTGATCCGCTCCCAGAGCTCGCGCTGGGATTTGGACATTCCCGGACCCGGAATGGCATCCAGCGACTGATCGAAGTTGTTCGGGGAGTGCACGGTGTTCGACACGTGGGTCAACTCAGGTACTCCATGGGGCGCGGCCTTCCGGGCTGAGCCTTCGCAAGTGAGTACCTGTGGTGTGAGTATCTACGCGCGATCTGGAGCATTCGTTACCGCGAATCACTGGAAATCTTGAGCAACTTCGCGGCGGCGGTTCCCGCCACAAAGCCGCTTGCCCACGCCCACTGAAAGTTGAACCCGCCGATGCGTCCATCCACATCAAGGATCTCGCCGCACAAATGCAGGCCGGGACAGACGCGGCTCTCCATCGTGTCGAGGTGGATCTCTGAAAGCGGCACGCCGCCCGCCGTGACTTCGGCGTAGGTAAAGCCGCGGTCACCGGTGATGGGCAGCGGCGTCTGGACCACCATCGAGGCGAGCGCGCGGCGCGACTCGCGCGTCAGCGCGTGCCCCGGCGCGAGCGGGTCCACGCCAGCGCTCTCGCAGAGCGCCCGCGCCACGCGCTCGGGAAGCCCAGCGACCTGCAGCCATCTCGCCGCGGACGAGCGCCCAAGGCGCGCGAGCGCGCCATCCACCGACTCCAGCGTCTCGCGCGGCAGCCACGACATCACAAGATGCGCGCGCGCATCATCACGTACCGCGTCCGTGTAGTACCTGCTGATGTCCAGCACGCCCGGGCCCGAGAGCCCAAAGTGGGCACACAGCGTCGAGTTCGTGAACTGCTTCAGCCGCTTGCCTGTCGAGGACCGCACTTCCAGCGTCGCCGCGAGCGTGATGCCCGAGAGCGAGCAGATCCAGTGATCTCGCGCCAGCGTCAGCGGCACGAGAGCGGGGAAGACGCGCTCGGTGACCGTGTGCCCAAGTGCCTTGGCGATCGTGTACCCCTGCCCGTTCGATCCCGTCAGCGGCAGTGCGCGCCCGCCCGTTGCGAGAACGATGCGCCGCGCGACGAACGGAGCGCGCGACGGGGCCGTGACGCTCGGCGGCTCTTCGCCCATCGCGCTGACCTCGCCATGCACCTCAAAGAGGCCGTTGTCGCGCCGCTCGATCCGCCCGACGCGCCAAGGGTGGATCAGCGCAGCACCAACATCACCCGCCGCCGCGAAGAGCGCATCGAGCACCGTGTGCGCGTCGTCCGTCACGGGGAAGAGCTTGCCCGTCTCCTCGCGCTTGAGCTCAACGCCCAGCTCCGCGAAGAAGGCCACGGTCCGCGTTACATCGAACCGGCGTAGCACATTGCGGATCGCGGGGAGCGATGTCCCCGCATATTGCCGCTCGTCAACGGCGTGGTGCGTGACGTTGCATCGCCCGCCGCCAGCGACGAGGATCTTCGCGCCCAGCTTCTTGGCCCCATCCAGCGCCACAACGCTCGAAGCCTGATCGCCCGCCTCGCGCAGCGTTCGCCCGGCCCAGATCGAGGCGAAGAGTCCCGCGGCACCGGCTCCGATCACCACAATGTCCAAAGTGTCACGAGCCTGCTCACCCATGCGCCCAGCGTACGTCGCGATCGGCGTGCGGGCCCCGCTGCACTCAGATCACAATTCCGATGATGATCGCGACGATGATCGCGATGTACACCAGCGCGATGATCGAGCCGAGCATGACGCCGAACCAGGCATGCGCCTTCCCACGCACCTGCGGGTTCTTCTTCGCTTCCTTCAGCCCCTTGAGCCCCAGCCAGATCGCCGCAGGCGCCAACACCAGACCGAGCACCGGAATCAGCGCGGCGATCGAGACGTAATAGCTGGATAGGGCCGCTCCGTTCTTGTACGGGATCAGCCCGCCCGTCGCGTCGCTCTGCACCTCCACTCCGACAAACCCCGGCCGCACCGGCGGGCTCGACGCCCGCGCCGCCGCGGCAGAGTCCAGATTCGTCGCGAGCTCCGGGAGCTGCTGCGCCGCGACCCACTGCGCCATGCCCGGCCGCCACACCAGCGTTTCGGGCCGCACCTGCGCCGCCGCGATCAGCGCGAGAAAAGAGCTCACCTCAACAGGCCCCACGCGCTGTTGACCAACGCCGTAGTACCACGGCAGGCCAGCGTCGCCCGGGAGCATCGGCGGCGCGGCGGGGACAACCTCGGACCCGATTGGAAGTGGCTGGTTCATGGTTCAATCCGCGCTGAGTAGTTGACAGCGTGCCTTGCCGCACTCGACCTATTCAATTGAGTCTACAGATCTGCCAGCCGCTCCTCGGTCTGCTTGGCCAGCAGGTCCGCGATGAGCTTGCTGAGGTCGCCCACCATCACGTCGCGCAGCGAGTACTCGCCCGGCAACCGTTCGTCCGCGACGATCCCCTCTTTCCAGCGATACGTCCTGATCTTCTCGCTCCGGTCGCCGCTGCCGATCTGCGTGCGTCTCGCGGCGGAGCGCTGTGCGTGCTGCTTCTGGCGCTCGAACTCATACAGCCGCGCCATGAGCAGCCGTCGCGCCCGGTCACGGTTCTGCTGCTGGCTCTTGGCCTCCATCATCTTGATGATGATGCCGCTGGGCTTGTGGAAGATCTGCCACGCCGTCTCGACCTTGTTCACGTTCTGCCCGCCCGGACCCTGCGCCCGCGTGGGACCCTCCTCCACCTCCGCGGCCCAGTCGATCTTGACGTCGACTTCTTCCGGCTCCGGCAGCACCGCCACCGTCGCCGTCGAAGTGTGCACTCGCCCCGCGGCCTCCGTCGCGGGCACCCGCTTGACGCTGTGCACACCAGCCTCGAACGAGAGCTCGCTCCACACGCCATCGCCCTTGACGTTCGCGAGCACATTGCGAATGCCCCCCGCCGCGGCTTCCGCTGAGAACTCCAGAACTTCAACGCTCCAGCCGCGCCGCGCCGCAAACTTCTGGTACATCTCGAGCAGGTCGCGGGCCCACAGCGCGGCCTCGTCGCCGCCGGTTCCAGCCCGCACCTCGAGCATCACCGATCCCAGCCGCAGGTCCTCCGTGTTCACAAGCCCCGCAAGCACGTCCTTGATGGTTTGCTCCGCGCGAGCCTCAACGCCCGGCAACTCCTCACGCGCGAGCGCCGCCAGCTCCGAGTCCGTGCTCTTGGTTGCGCGCGTGAGGTCCGCGTGCTCAGCCTCGAGCAGAAGGAACTTGCGATACCCATCGACCGCGCCACGCATCGCAGACCGCTTGCTCGCAAGGTCCCGCACCTTCCGATGGTCAACCACGACCTCGGGGTCTTCGAGCATGGCGACAAGCCGCCGGTCCTCTGCCTCCAGCGCGGCGAGTTTCTCGAAGGCCTTGGCGGGCACGCTCTTTCGGAGCGACTGAGCCCCGGTTCCCGATGATGGAGTGATCTGCGACATCTTCCCAAGCGTAGTGCGAGCCTCCCGCGTGCGGAGGGCGAGCGTAGTGTCTATGCCATGTACACTCCGGGCCGGCAAGAATCGCCGTGCTTCCGGGGCGTCGCTCGACC
>JBBQGR010000275.1:0-4120 GCA_038323185.1 Phycisphaerales bacterium
CGGCGGTCAGATCGGCCGCCACGTGCCGCAGGAACCGGCGGAAAGAGGCCTCGGAGATTCGTGAACGGACGACATAGCGGTTTCGCACAGGAAATCAGCCTATCCGGAAGCTTCCGGTGAGGCTCAGCTAGTCATGACCCATTTATCATTCTCCCGATTTGACAATTGACTGACACTCGAAATGAACGTGGGCGTGAAGCCCCAGAGCAGTCCCATCTCCTTTGACCAGATTGAGGGCAATCTCGGGGCGACGATGTCGTCAGCACTCCGGCGGCTGGAAAACTCATATCGCCCTTGGCGGAAGTTCTCGCACGCGGCCCGCGACCTAGGAGTCGATCCGACCGAGGCGTGGAGTCTGGTCAAACAGTCGCGACTGCACAACTGGGTCTGCCTACCTCTCTCCCTCGATGGTGGGGAGCGCGCTGGGTTTTCGCAGACTCCGCTGCTCGCGCGGCCGCTCCATCTGATCGACAGATCAACGGGGGATGACCCGCTCGGTGGCATCGCTGGACCCTCTGCGAGCGTTGGTCTTCGCAAGCAATTGCGGGCGATGCTTCGAGAGGGCGAAGCGTCGATGGGGCCGCTGATTGCTGCCACGATCATGGATGAGGCAATCGAGAGTTCGCTCATTGAAGGCGCTTCCACGACGCGATCCGAAGCAATCGCGATGGTCGAGGCCCCCGCACTCTGGGGGAGCGCATGGTCGCAAACAATCTGGCGGGAATGCACTTTGTAAAGGACTCGCTGGATCGTCCGCTGAGCGCGGAATTGCTGCGAAAGCTCCACACAACTTTGTGCGAGCGCACGCTCGGTGACGAGAGTGCTTGCGGCCGCTTCCGCCTTGAATCAGAGAATATTCTGGCCGTTGATGGCCACGACTCATCAACGATCCATGTCCTGCCTCACGCAGCGAACATCTCCACGCTCATCTCCAAGCTCTGCGCATTTGCGAACCACACCAGCGATGAGCCATTCATCCATCCGCTAGTCAGAGCGAGCATACTCCACTTCATGCTGGGGTACATCCATCCTTTCGTTGACGGTAACGGCCGAACTGCACGCGCACTTTTCTACTGGCAAGCACTGCGAAGCGGATACTCGATCTTCGAGTTTCTCAGCATCTCCACGATCATTCGCCAAGGATTCGCGAAGTACCCACGCGCGTATATGGATAGTGAACAGGATGACGGCGATCTCACGTACTTCATCATGTTCCAGTTGGACGTCGTGACGCAAGCAATCCAAGCATTCGGCGAGCATGTCAAGCGGCAGGCCGAGAGGTTACGCGAGAGTAAGCGCTTCCTGACGCTCTCCAAAGATCTCAACCTACGCCAAACCCTCGTTCTCTCTCACTCCATTGCCCACCCCAGCACGTTCTACACCGTCCTGACCCACAGCAACTCCAACAACATCACGAAGGTCGCGGCCCGCAACGACCTCGAGGACCTCGTCCGCCGCAAGCTCATGACGACATCCAAGCGGGGCAAGGAAGTCATCTACCACCCAGCCTCCACTCTTCGCGCACGCCTCGACCGCAAGTCACGCTGACCCAGCCTCCCGAGGCGTTCACCCACGCCCCATAACACCTTCCCGCCCTCGCGCACTCGCGCGAGACCTTGCCGCGCCTCCGCTCGGCGCCTTCTTCCCTTCGCTTTGGTGGCCGCGCTGGTTCGCACACCGACCGGGGCCGATATCCATCCGACATCGCGCGACCCTCGCGCGCTGCTGGAGATGCCCGCGATGAAGGCCAGCGTCCGCAGCTTCCGCACCCTCTTTTCCACCTCCGCCGTCGCCTCCCGCTTCGTCGGGCTGATCCTGACGCTCATCCTCTCCTCATCGCCAGCGCTCGCCGTTGATTACTACGTCCGGCGCAACGCCGGGCTGGACACCAACGACGGCCGCTCGCCCGCCACCGCATTTCAGACCATCGCCCGGGCCATGACCGCCGCGCAGGCTGGCGACGCCATCTACATTGGCGCCGGAACATTCACCGAGGCCCTCGTCACGCAGCGCGCCGGCACAGCCACAGCCCCCATCCGGCTCGTGGGCGATCACACAGGCACACGCACCGGCGACCGCGGCACTCCCATCATCACCAGCACCCTCGCCTCCGCCCTCACCGTCAACCACGCCAACTTCCAGGTTGACCGCGCCACCTTCTCCGGCGGCACCAGGACTGTGGTCTGGAACGCCGCCAGCGGCGCTCTCACCAACTGCTCCGTCCTCTCCGCCACCACCGACAACATCCGCGTCACCGCTGGCTCCCTCATCATCAACTCCTGCACGATCTCCACCGGCTCGGGCAACGGCCTAGTTGTCGTCGGCGGCTCCGCAACGATCCAATCCTCCCAGATCCACTCCCTCTCCGGCGCTGCCATCATCCTCGACGGTACCAACACCAATCTCAACGTGCTCAACAACACCATCCGCGGCATGACCGGCCCCACCATCATCTCAATCCTCCGAGGCAGCGCCACGATCGCCAACAACCTCATCCGCTCGAGCAGCGGCACCGGCGTCGACATCGCGCAGCCCAACAACGGCGGCGGCGCATCCGCCGCCATCGCGGAGGTCTGGCACAACACGTTCCACGGCCTCGCAGGTCCCGGCCTGCGCCTCACCAGCGGCACCGCCACCGTCCGCAACAACATCACCACCAGCGGCCCCCTCGGCCTCGCCTACGTCGCTGGCTCCCTCACCCACTCCAACAACCTCTACTTCTCCCTCACCCAGAACTACTCCGGAACCGCCCAGGCTACTGGCGACCGCTTCGTTGATCCCCTGTACATCAACTCCACCTCCGACTGGCGCCTCAGCACCTCCAGCCTCGCCGTCAACGCCGGCGCCAACGCCGCCAACATCACCACCCGCGACCGCATCGGCACCACCCGTCCCATCGGCGGCGCGTACGACCTGGGCGCCTACGAGTCCACCAGCGCCGCCGCCGGAGCCGTCCCCTACTTCCGAGACTTCGAAGCCACCGGCACGATGCCAGAGTGGAGCCATACCACCGTCGAAGCCACCGCGACCGCTAACTTCTCTCGCTTCCTTGGGCGCTTCGTCAACGACAACGTCGTCCTCCGCGTCAGCACCACCCCAAACACAGCCTACTACCTCATCTTCGACTTCTACTGCATCGATTCCTGGGACGGCAACCACATCAGCCACGGGCCCGACTACTTCGGAGCCTTCGTCGACGGCAACATCCTCTTTCGCGAGACCTTCTCGAACTTCATCACCGACCCGGCGTTCACTTCCTCCATCCAAGACTGGCCCGAACGCTGGAGTGCCCACCTCGGCTTCAATGGCAGCTTCACCGACAGCATCTATCGCTCCATCGCCATCCCCTTCACCGCCGAGTTCTACACTACCAACCTCGGGTTTTTCGGACAGAACCTACAAGGCCTCTCCGACGAGTCCTGGGGCATCGACAACGTCCGCGTCGTCGCCGCCGCCGATGCCCAGGCCTTTCTCCCCAACTTCACCGAGCAAGGTCGCCTTCGCGGCTACTCCACCGCCGCCGTCACCGCCGAGGCCAGCGGCATCTTCGTCGGCGACGTCACCGGCGATGGCGTCCCCGACGTCATTCAGGGCGGCAGCATGATGACCTCCGCCGGCGTCACCGGCTCGATCCTTTCCGCTGGCACCGCCACGCCCGGCATCTTCTCGCCCGTCAGGCTTCCAGCTCTCTCCATCCGCCAGGCCGCGCTCGCCGACTTCAATGGCGATGGCCGCCTCGATCTCTTCACGCCTACCGCCGACACCACCGAGACGCTCCTCCTCGGTTCCGCTTCCGGCATGTCCAACGCCGGACCCTTGACCTTCGCCGCCCCCACCGGACACGACGCCACCATCGCGACGGACCTCAACGCCGACGGCCTCATCGACATCGCCTCCCTCGCGACCAGCGGCAACTTCGCAGGTCTGAACACCCCCTCGGTCACAGGTGTGTCTCCCGTCCCGCCGCTCAACCCAGTCTTCTCGCTCGTCAGCACCAGCGCGATCCTCCCAACCGACGTCACCAACGCTGGCAACGGCGACTTCGCCTCCAGTGGCGACCTCAACAACGACGGAATCGCAGACTTCTATTACCACTACAACGGCGGCCGCCTCCTCCTCT
>JBBQGR010000276.1:0-4093 GCA_038323185.1 Phycisphaerales bacterium
CATCGGGACGAGCTGATTGATGGGCGAGGTCGCGGCGAGGACGCGTGCGTACGCGCGGCAGGAGGCCGCAAGGATCGCGGAGCCCACGCCGTGGCCGGAGACGTCTCCGAGATCAACGCAGAACTTGTCGCCCTCGGGCGAGGGTGCCCAGTCGTAGAAATCCCCGCCGGCGTAGGCGGCGGGCGTGCTCATGCCAGCGGCGTCGATGCCGACCTGCGCGAGCGAGCTTGCGGGGGCGAGTGAGCGCTGGATCTCTCGGGCCACGGCGAGCTCTCGCGAGAGGACGGTGGCCTTCTCGCGCTCGTTCTCGAGGCGGACGCTGGCGGTCACATCGCGCGAGAGGCCGAGCATCATGCGTTTACCGGTGCGCGGATCATCGAAGGGGATGATGTGGGCTTCAAGGTAACCAAGAGAGCCATCCGCGGCGAGGTATTCGAGGCGGTCGGTGCTGACGGGTACGCCGCCGCGCATGATGCGCTGGCACTCTTCGATGTAGAACAGGGCCTGGCGCTCGTTGAGATCGACCTCGCTGTGGAGACGGCCGACGATTGTCTCCTTCTCGAAGCCGAAGTAGGCCGCGGCGGCCTTGTTCGCGTAGACGAAGCGCAGGTCGTAGTCAGAGACGTAGAAGAAATCGGGGAGCATGTCGAGCAGCTCGCTCAGGGGCTTGAGCTCATCATCACGTGCGTCGGCGTTGGCGCGTTCCATCGCGGCCCCGCGGCCGAGTCCCGCGAGCTTGGGATCGTCTTGATGGATCACGCGCCCGACTCCTGTTGGGGCGAGTCATCGGCCACAGGATCTTGCACTTCACCTGGCACGTGACCTGGCATGTGCTTGGGCCGCGACCACTTTGCAGAAGGGTCGCGCTCCAGCATTCCCGCCGATCGCTCGATGCACTCCTGGCAGACGATGGGGTTGCCTTCGGCGCCGTGGCTCTGCCAGTGGGGCGCGCTGATGTGGCGGAGGCAGAGGGCGCAGCTCGCGTATGGCGGCACGGCGATGCCGGCGCCATCAAGCAGCACCGTGCGGCAGGCCTTGGTGAGGCACTCGATGCAGATGAGCGAGCCGCGGTGACCCTCGACCATCGACAGGTCCTCGCGCCAGCAGCGCAGGCAGAAGTCGCAGAGGAAGTCCTTCCCCACCATGTTGTCTGGGTCGCAGCCGGGACGGTGCATGCTGAACCGTATCGCAACCGACGGAGGGGGGCGAGGGGGGGAGGGGGCGAGGGGGGAGGGGGCGAATGTTTAGAAGGGAAGAGGATGCGCCGCGTTGCGTGTGGTCCCGCGATCTCGCTACCCTTCCGCTCTATGGCCAAGCCGACCCAGGAAACCGCGACCAACCCCGGGCCCAAGACGCTGCGCGAGCTGACGGCCGAGTACCTCAAGGTCGAGGCCAGGCTGCGCGAGGGCGGCGGGCTCAAGGCCATCGATCGCCAGCACGAGAAGAAGCGGCTGACGGCGCGCGAGAGGATCGCGCTGCTGGTGGACGGCGCGAGAAGCCCGGCTCAGCCGACCAACTTTCAGGAACTAGGCCTCTGGTCGGCCTTCGAGATGTACACCGAGCATGGCGGCGCACCGGCGGCGGGCGTCGTCACGGGCATCGGCATCGTGCATGGCCGGCGTTGCATGATCATCGCCAACGACGCGACGGTGAAGGCTGGCGCGTTCTTCCCGATGACGTGCAAGAAGATCATCCGGGCGCAGACCATCGCGATGATGGCGCATCTGCCGCTGGTGTATCTGGTGGACTCTGCGGGCGTCTTCCTGCCGATGCAGGAGGACGTCTTCCCCGACACCGACGACTTCGGGCGCATCTTCCGCAACAACGCCGTCATCAGCGCGATGGGCATCCCGCAGCTCGCGGCGATCATGGGGTACTGCGTCGCTGGCGGCGGGTACCTGCCCGTGCTCTGCGACACGCTGATCATGACCGAGGGGAGCGGGCTCTACCTTGCTGGCCCCGCGCTCGTGAAGGCCGCGATCGGGCAGGAAGTGACCGACGAGGAACTGGGCGGCGCCGACATGCACGCGGCAGTCAGCGGCACGATCGACTTCAAGGAGAAGACGGACGAGGAGGCGATCACGCGGCTGCGGTCGCTGATCAGCAAGTACGGATCATCGCGCGCTGTGGCGCACGCCGCGGGGGCGAGCTCTCCCACTGCCGCAGTCCCGCGCGACGACGCGGCGATCTACAACGCCTTCACCGACAAGCCCGGCGCGCAGTACGACGTGCGCGAGCTGATCGCGTGTGTCGTTGATGCGAGCACTCCTTCAGAGCCATCGGCGCAAGCCGATGGCGCATCCGGGAAGAACAAGGCACCGACGTTACCATCGGCTCGCGCCGACGGATCGGAAAGCACCCCCGACTTTGACGAGTACAAGGCCGACTATGGCCAGTCGCTGGTCTGTGGTTATGCGTTTATCGGCGGGCACGCTTGCGGCATCGTCGCCAATCAGAAGAAGCTCGTCACGCGATCGATGCCCGGCGGCAAGGCGGGGCCGAGCAAGGCGGTGCAGATGCCGGGCGTGATCTACGACGACTCGGCGGACAAGGCCGCGCGGTTCATCATGGACTGCAACCAGCGGAAGATCTCGATCGTCTTCGTGCACGACACGACGGGGTTCATGGTGGGTCGCGACAGCGAGCAGGGCGGCATCATCCGCGCGGGCGCAAAGATGGTGAACGCGATGGCCAACTGCGTGGTTCCCAAGATCGTGCTGATCACCGGCGGCAGCTACGGCGCGGGCAACTACGCGATGTGCGGTCGCGCGTTCGATCAGTTCGTGAGCCTCGCGTGGCCCAGCGCCAAGTGCGCGGTGATGGGCGCGAACCAGGCCACCGGCGTGCTGACGACGATCGAAGAAGCCAGCCGCAAGCGCAAGGGCGAGACCATCGACGACGATGTCCGCAAGTCCATCTACGCGGCGATCCACGCGGGGTACACGGCCCAGGCCGACATCCGCCACGCCGCGGCACGAGGCTGGGTTGATCGCATCATCGAGCCGCACAAGACGCGCGATGAACTGATCGCGGCGCTGGACGCGGCAAACCAGGGATGGGACTATTCGCAGGAGTTCAGGACGGGCGTGCTGCAGACGTGAGGCGACTGTCTTGATTGCATGGTGCTGCACGGCGTGACAATCCCCGAGGCATCGCTGGCTGAGTTCTGCCAGCGGCATGGCGTGAAGCGGCTCTCACTCTTTGGGTCAATCCTCCGCGAGGACTTTGGCCCCACCAGCGACATCGATGTGCTCGTGGAGTTCATGCCCACGGTGCGCTACAGCCTCTTGGACCTTGGCGGAATGTGGATGGAACTTCGCGAGATGCTGGGCCGCGAGGTCGACCTCAAGACTCCCAAGGACCTCTCGCGCTACTTCCGCGACGAAGTCGTTCGCCATGCGAGGAGGATGTATGCCGCGTGAGGACGGGGCGAGACCGACGAGCGACCAGGTTCGATGCGTCCATATGTTGAAGGGCCGCCCGACAGGCGATGGACTTTGTCGAAGGTCGCGTCCGGGCCGACCTTGACTTGTATTATATGCTTCGGCGTGCGGTCAAGGATTGCACCCACAAGATTGGTGAGGCAGCCACTCGCATCAGCGACGCTGGGCGAGCCAAGGTACCGGGCTTGCCTTGGAAGTAGATCGTCGGCATGCGGCACCGGATCGTGCACGTCTACTACGATATTGACGCCGACGCCCTCTGGGAGGTTGCGGTTCGCGAACTTCCTTTGCTTGCGAACCTGCTTGGCGCGGCACTCGCGGCATTGAGTGACGACGTCTGATCGCTAGGTGATCGCTCTTCGCGGGACATCGCAGGGTGCCCGACGATCAACGCGATGCAAGCTCGATGACATCGACGTGACATCGACGTGACATCGACGTGACATCGACATGTCTCACGAACATGCCGTGGTGCGTCACCCTCTTTTGCGTGTTTGCAGACCTTAACAAATTCTGTTGTGTGTGTTCACACTTGCGTGAGTCGCCCACTTTGATATCCTCTCCACCGTCACACGGAGGGTTCCGGGCCGCATGCCGCGGCTTCGTCCTTCGCGGAAGGGAGATCTCGATGAGCATCATGCACCCGAACC
>JBBQGR010000277.1:0-4062 GCA_038323185.1 Phycisphaerales bacterium
CGTACTTCCACGCCTTGGGCATGACGGTGGGCGCGATCCACCCGCAGCACATACAAGACGAGAGCGAGAAGCGGGTGATGTACCGGTGCGACGTGGTGTATGGCACCACGAGCGAGTTCGGCTTTGACTACTTGCGCGACAACATGAAGCGGAGCGTGGACCAGCAGGTGCAGCGCAGGCGTCAGTTCGCGATCGTGGACGAGGTGGACTCGATCCTGATTGATGAGGCGCGGACGCCGCTGATCATCTCGGGGCAGGCGCACGACGACACGCCTCGGTATGAGCTGGCGGATCGGCTGGCGCGCCACCTGATGGAGAAGCAGCAACCATGGGAGGCGGCCAACGAGAAGGTGATCCGCTGCCAGATGCGGATCAAGGGCTTTGAGGGTGACATCCGGCAGTCGCGTGAGAAGTCGCGCGTGCCGGAGCTTCAGAAGCAGATGGCCGCGGCGAAGGCGGAGATGCCGGGGCTCGAGCGCGAGCGGTCGAAGTTTGTGCAATACTTTGAGACCAAGATCGAGCGCAAGCAGACCCACGCGACGCACGGTGGCATTGCGGAAGCGCAGCGTGCTGCGGGGATGGGGTCTTTCTATGTTGACCAGAACATGGACATGCCCCACCTGCTGGAGCAGTCGCTGCGGGCGCACGCCTGCTACGAGCTCGACAAGGACTACGTGATCATGCCCGCGCAGGATCCCAACACCGGGAAGACGGTGCCGAGCGTGGTGATCGTCGATGCGAACACGGGTCGGCCGATGATCGGGCGGCAGTGGTCCGATGGGCTGCACCAGGCCATCGAGTGCAAGGAGAAGGTGCCCGTCAAGCAGGAGACGCAGACGGTCGCGACGGTCACGATCCAGAACTTCTTCAAGATGTACAGGCGGCTCGCGGGCATGACGGGCACGGCGGACACCGAAGCGCAGGAGTTCCACGACATCTACAAGCTGGACGTGGTGTCGATCCCCACGAACAAGGCCGTGGTGCGGCGCGACTTTGACGACATGGTCTTCCTGTCGGCCAAGGACAAGTGGTCGGCGATCACGGATGAGATCAAGAACTTCCACGATTGCGGCAGGCCGGTGCTGGTGGGCACGACGAGCGTTGAGAAGAGCGAGTCGCTCAGCAAGATGCTGACGAGCAAGCACGCCGTGCATCACGAGGTGCTCAACGCCAAGCAGCACGAGCGCGAGGCGCACATCGTGGAGAACGCGGGCCAGCTCGGCGCGGTGATGATCGCGACGAACATGGCCGGGCGCGGCACGGACATCAAGCTCGGCGCAGTGACGCGCGAGCGGCTGCTTGATCACTGGCTTCGGCGCGGCATCTGCCCGCGCACGGTGACGGTCGAGAGCACCGAGGAGCAGCTTCGCGAGGGCGTCTATCGCAAGATTGCGAGCAAGGAGCTCGAGCTTCAGAAGCGCGATGTCGAGGCCGTGCCGTTTGCCGAGCTTGAGATCCAGCTGCTGCGCCACTGGGCGGCGCGGTTCACGTGGTTGCCAGAGAAGAAGATCGGGTCGATGGACGCCGAGGGGCTGCGTAAGGAGCTGGATGCGACGGGGCGGTTCCTGCTGCACAGGCTGCGATGGTTCGCGACCATCGAGGAGATGGGCGGGCTGCACGTCATCGGCACCGAGCGTCACGACGCGCGCCGCATCGACAACCAGCTTCGCGGGCGCTCGGGCCGCCAGGGCGACCGCGGCTCCTCGCGCTTCTTCATCTCGCTCGAGGACGACCTCATGAAGCGTTTCGCTGGCGAGACGCAGATGAAGGTCCTGTCGCGACTGGGCATGAAGGAGGGCGACGCGATCGAGCACCCCTGGCTCAGCAAGAGTGTTGAGCGGGCGCAGCGCAAGGTGGAGGAGTACTTCTTCCAGATCCGCAAGCAGGTGCTGGAGTATGACGAGGTGATGGAGCACCAGCGCCAGGCGTTCTATGGAACGCGGCAGCGCGTGCTGGAAGGGCGCGCGGTCAAGAGCCTGCTGCTTGAGTTCATCAAGAGCACGGTGCGCGAGGCGAGCAAGACGTATCTCGACGCTGACTATCCGGCGGTCTGTGCCGCGGAGTATGCGAAGGGCAAGCTCGAGTGCTCGATCGCGTTCGAGCGGCTGCGTGGCAAGGAGCTGATGGACCTTGAGGCGACGATCACCGAGGAGGCGCTGTACGAGGCGCGTCAGAACATCGGCATGTCGGTGGGCGAGTACATGCCCACCGAGGGGTCGGATGTTGAGGTTGACTTTGACGCGCAGGGGCTGTGCCACTGGGCGAAGAACCGCTTCGGGCTTGAGATGGATCCCGCGACGCTGAAGGGCTCGGCGAAGGATCGGCAGAAGGCAGAGGACACGCTCTACGCCGCGGCGGAACGGCAGATCAGGGCGACGGACCTGTCGGGCCTTGAGGAGTTTGTCGCGCGCACATATGCCGAGTCGCAGATGTCGGCGTGGGTGAAGGACAAGCTGAACATGGACGTTTCGGCCGCCGAGATCGCCGAGTCTCGCAAGGGTGAGGATGGCGCCGAGGGCGTGACGGCGATGCTGATGCGGCGCGTGGAGGATGTCTTCCAGAAGCGCGAGATCGAGTATCCGGTGGAGTACGCGCTGCAGCTCACGCAGGTGCTGATGCGGCAGAATCCGTCGGACGCCGCGACGCAGCTCGTGGGCTGGGCGAACCGGCGCTTCGAGCTGGCGCTGACTACTGATGAGGTGATGAAGCGCTCGCCGCAGGCGTTCAGGCAGCAGGTAATGGAGCACTCACGCAAGTTTGTGGAGGGGAAGGCCATCGAGAAGGCGGTGGGCGCGGCCCAGGCGTGCAAGACCGATGATGATCTGGCGCGTCACGTGAAGGAACGGTACCAGCGGGACTTGCCCGAGCAGATGAAGTATCTGGAAGGGCAGGAACGCGAGGAGTCGATCCGCGCGTTTGTCGAGAACCAGCTTCGCACGGAGCTTCTTCAGTTTGAGCGCAGCGTGCTGCTCGAGACGCTGGACAGCTCGTGGAAGGATCACCTGTACGCGATGGACCAGCTTCGCGACACGATCAACTTCCGCGCGATCTCTCAGCAGGATCCCAGGACGGAGTACAAGCGCGAGGGCTCGCACCAGTTCGCGACGATGATGGAGGGCGTGAAGGCCAAGGTCACGGAGTTTGTGTTCAAGGCGCGCCTGGCGCCTACAGCTCCGCCTCCGATGATGTCCAGGCCCGCGGGCCAAGCCGGACCGGGCGCGATGAGCGCCATCGGCACGGCCCGGACCGCGATGCCCGGCGCGCTGCCGGGTGGCGCGGCGGGAAGCGGCGCCGGTCCCGGCGGCGGGATTGTCGGCGGCGGCATATCGGGTCCGGGCATCGGATAAGGCGGCACCAGCAGGTCGAGGTGGGGGAGCCGCGGCGTGGTGACTACGAGCGGGCGATCACGGGATCGCCCGCTTTTTCGTTGTACGAGGACTTTCGGTGTGCTTTATGGAGCGGGGAGGAAGGTGCTCAGGTGCCTTGGGAGTGGTGGGCGTCTAGGGTTCGTGGAAAGGAGTTTGAAGATGAGAAGGCCTGTAGTGTTTGCATGGGGGCTGTGTGTGGTGCTTGGCGGGCCTTTGGGGTGCGCCGGGCAGACGGTGTGGGACTTTGATCCTGATGCAACGCCACTGTCGGCCTCTGTGGGGACGGGGGTGCTGACGTACCGCGGGAGCACCGCGAGCGCGGTCTTCTTCGGGCGCATCTCGACGGCGGGGCTCCCGGCGATGCCGGGGGGTGATTCTGGTGTGGTGCTGATCGGGGCGTTGTCGCCCTCGCAGGGGTTGAATCTCGACCATGCGTCGCCGCCGAACGGGGTTCACACTCCGGATGGCTGGACGAGCAACTACACGATCGTGATGGATGTGCTGATCCCGGCGGCGTCGTTCGCGTCGGTTCGGTCGCTCTTGCAGACGAACACGTCGAACGAGAACGACGGGGACTATTTCATCAACGCGCAGGGCCGGATCGGGACAAGTGGGGTGTACAACGGGCAGTTTCAGGCAAGCGCGTGGCACCGCGTTGCGATCGTGGTGGGCGCGGCGGACAACGAGGGCATGG
>JBBQGR010000278.1:0-4046 GCA_038323185.1 Phycisphaerales bacterium
GCCACCGCCCGGCCTTAGTTCGCGTCCCTTGCCAAAGCTCGAAGACCGTAGACTTTCGAACTCACGCAGGAACCTTGCCGCCTTCCCATGGATCCAACGACCCAACACTCGCTGACGCTGCTTCTGGGCGGTCTTGCGGCCAAGGACCGCGACGACCTGACGCGGGTCTTCCCCTTGATCTACGAGGATCTCCGGCGTATGGCCCAGCGCTATACATGGATAGCGAGCGCGCAAGCCACACGCTCCAACCCACTTCGCTCGTGAACGAGGTCTTCCTCAAGATGCGAAACCGCGCCGATGGATTCCAGGGCGAAGGGCACGCCCTCGCCGTCGCCGCCATCGCAATGCGAGGAATCCTCGTTGATCACGCGCGCCGCCGTCTCGCAACCAAGCGCGGCGGCGGTGAAAAGCCACTCCTCCTGAGCGGCAACGAAGCCTCAAACGACCGCGATGTAGAGATCCTCGAGCTGCACGAGCTGATCGCACGCCTTGCTGAACTGGACCCCAGGCGTGCCCGGGTCGTAGAGCTCCGCTTCTTCGCGGGCCTCACCAACGAACAGATCTCAGAAGCCCTGAGCGTTGCACGCTCAACAGTCGCCGCAGACTGGGCGGTAGCGCGAGCATGGCTGCCCGCGCAGTTGTCGGCAAACAGTGACAGGACGAGTGACAGGACGAGCGACAGGACGAGCGACAGGGCCAGTGACGTAGCAAGCAACAGAGCCAGCAACACATCAAGCGATGGACCCAGCGGCTGTTCGCCCGCGAACGATCTCGGGAGGCAGCTGCGGTGACGGAAAAGGAACGGTTCAAACTCGCGGCCGACATTTTTCTGGAGGTCGCTCGCACCACCGAGGTTGACCCAAGCGCCGATGTCGAGGCCCTGATCCAGCAGCGCAGCGCGGGCGACGCGGCACTCCTCGCGGAGGTCCGGCAGTTGCTCGCCGCAAGCAAGGACGACAGCGTCTTCAAGACCCTCGCCGCAGCGCTAGGCACGGTCCAGGCCCACGTTCGCAGTGCCGCGGATCGCCTGCCGACCTCGGCCACGGTCGTCGGATCGCCCGCGGGGCGGGGCTTGACCGAAGAGCGCGCAGGCGACGTGATCGGCCGCTACACGCTCGTCGAGCGCCTCGGTGAGGGTGGCTTTGGCACCGTCTGGGTGGCCTAGCAGCGCGAGCCAATCAAGCGCCGCGTCGCAATGAAGGTGCTGAAGGCCAACACGGACACGGCGCAGGTCGTTGCCCGCTTCGAGCAAGAGCGTTAAGCCCTGGCGATCATGGACCATCCCAACATCGCCAAGGTCTTCGACGCCCGCGCGACCGAGGCCGGGCGTCCCTACTTCGTGATGAAGCTGGTCAAGGGCAAACCCATCGCCGAGTTCAGCGACCGTGCGAAGCTCAGCATCGAGGGCCGACTCTCCCTCTTCGAGCAGGTCTGCGCCGCCGTCCAGCACGCCCACACCAAGGGCATCATCCACCGCGACCTCAAGCCCAGCAACATCCTCGTCTCCGAGCACGAGGGCCGCCCGCGCGCCCACATCATCGACTTCGGCATCGCCAAGACCACCAGCGCAACGGGCGGCCTGCGCCACGCCTTCACCGAGCCCCGCCAGTTCATCCGCACCCCCGAGTACATGAGTCCCGAGGAGGCCGAAGGCAGCACGGACATCGACACCCGCACCGATGTTTACGCACTCGGCGTCGTGCTCTACGAACTCCTGACCGGCACAACGCCCTTCTCAAGCAAGCAACTCCGCAGCGCAGCCTGCGCCGAGATCCAGCGCATCATCCGCGAGGTCGATCCGCCCAAGCCCAGCACGCGCATCTCAGAGTCACGCGAGGCCATCGGCGGCATCGCGGCCGATCGCAAGACAGATCCGGATCGACTCGGAACCCGCGTCCGGGGTGAGCTCGACTGGATCGTAATGAAGGCCCTCGAAAAGAACCGCGAGCGTTGATACGAAACCGCTGAGGTCCTCGCGGCCGATGTTCGCCGCTTCCTCGCCGGTGAGGCGGTCCTCGCCGACCTCGTCGGCTCGCTGGGCAAGCCGGACGAATCGGTCGCCATGTTGCAAGACGGGCTTGAGAGGGCCAATCGCACGCACGGCCCCGACAACCCCGAGACGCTCACCTGGATGGGCAACCTGGGCAACGCGCTAACCGTCAAACGCGACTTCGCTGCTGCCGAGCCGCTGCTCCGTGAAGCGATGGATGGCCGGCGGCGCGTCCTAGGCAACGAAGCCATCGCCACGCTCACCTCCCTCAACACCTACGGCACACTCCTGATCACCCAGGGTCAGATCACCCAGACCGAGCCGTACTGGCGCGAGGCCTACGAGACTTCAAGGCGTGTGCTTGGTCCGGAACATCCCGAATCGCTCGTCTTCACCGCGAACATGGGCGGGCTCATGACCGAGCTCGGCCGCTGGAGCGAGGCCGAGAAGTTCTAACGCGAGGCCGCCGACGCCTTCGCTCGCGTTCGGGGCGCCGAGCATCCAAGCACGCTCGTGTGCCTGCAGGGCGTGTGCTCCCCGCTCAGCCGCCAGGGAAGGTACGCCGAGGCGGGCGAGATCCTCCGCCGCTTCCTTGACACTCGCCGGAAGGTGCTGGGGCCAGAGCATCTCGACACGCTCCGCACCCTGCTGCGTCTGGGCTCAAACCTCCGCGATCAGGAACGCCTTGGCGAGGCGGAGCTTCTTCTGCGAGAAACGCTCGATATCTCTCGACGCGCGCTCGGACTCGAAAGCGTGGGCACCATCGAGCTGATGGCGGCCCTCCGCGAGACGCTCGCACGCTCACGCAAGTTCGAAGAGTCCAACGCCCTCGCGATCAAGCAACTGGCCGCCTCCGATCGCGTCTTCGGCAAGCACCACCCTTCAACGATCACTTCCAGGATTCGCTACGGCGACTCGCTCCTGAATCAGGGAAGATTGGCCGACGCCCAACCGCTGCTCCGAGGCGGCCTCGAAGCTCATCGACGCGTCTCTGGCTCGCAGCACATCGAAACCGCCTTCGCCCTCGACAACCTCGCCGCACTGCTGACGGAGACGGGAAACCTCGACAAGTCCGAGGCCCTGCTGCGTGAGGCGCTGCCCATCTTCAACGCCAACCTGCGCCCGGATGCGCCGCCCCTGCTTCGCACAACCACCTCGCTCGCCGACATTCTGACCAGGCAGGGCAAGCTCGATGAGGCCGAGCCGCTGGCCCGCACCGCCGCGGCCGAGCTGGCACGCGTTGAGGGCAAAGGAACTCTCTCAACCCAGCGAGCCAGAGAAACCCTCGCGCAACTCCTCATCGCCCGCAAGGACTTTGCAGCCGCCGAAGCGATGCTGCTCGAGTCCCATCACGACGTGGCCGAAAGCAAGCCCGCCGGCACCCGGGCCGAGCGTGCCGCCATGAAGCAACTCATCGCGCTCTATGAGGCCTGGCAGGCCGCAGAGCCGGGCAAAGATGCGCAGGGCCAGAACCTCTGGCGGAACAAGCTGGAGGCGCTCGGACCACAGACCCAGCCCTGATCGCCCCCACATCGAAGACTGCCGCGCACCGCCCATGCACACGCTCGCTTCAGGGCGTCACGCTCGCCCGCACGCCAAGCAGCTCCATGATCACGTGCCCCACCTCCGGCTGCTGCATGTAGCGCCCGCGACCAACCTCGCGCTCCTCGCCATTGACGTTGATCGTCGCCGCGTCGATCTCATCGGCCTGCGACAGAAGCTGCGCCGAGCCCGGGCCGCGTACAAACAGCGGCACCAGCCGATTGCTGTGCCCATCCGAGTGCCAGCGGTACCCCGCCATCTTCCCCGCCCCGTTGCCAGCAAGTTCCTGGAACGCCACCGTTCCCGAGTCCGGACCCAGCAGCAGGTGGTCATGGTCCGCCGTCACGATCACCAGCGTGTTGGCCCACGTCGCCCCACGCTCGCGCGGCACGCTCAGCAAGCGATCAACCTCCCGCACCGCATCATCAAACGCGGCGTACTCCTCGTGACCTGCCCCCATTTTCTGTACCAGTGTCTATGAGAGTCGGTGTTGGTGTTCGAGGGTAGGAGCACG
>JBBQGR010000279.1:0-4035 GCA_038323185.1 Phycisphaerales bacterium
CTCCGCTCCGTCGACGCCACCTTCCCCCTGGGCGGCCTCGTCTGCGTCACCGGCGTCTCGGGCTCGGGCAAGAGCACCCTCGTCTCCGACATCCTCCTCCGCGCCGCCAAAAAGCAACTCATCGGCGCGAAGCAAACGCCCGGCGCGCACACCTCCATCAAGTGGCCCACCCTCCTCGACCGCGTCATCGAGGTCGATCAGACCCCCATCGGCCGCACACCCCGCAGCAACCCCGCCACCTACACCGGATTCTTCGACGAGATCCGAAAGGTCTTCGTCGGCACCAAAGAATCCAAGATCCGCGGCTACAAGCCCGGACGCTTCTCCTTCAACGTCGCCTCCACCTCCGGCGGCGGCCGCTGCGAAGCCTGCCAGGGCCAGGGCCTCAAAAAGATCGAGATGCACTTCCTCCCCGACGTCTACGTCGAGTGCGAGGTCTGCCGCGGCCGGCGCTACAACCGTGAAACGCTCGAAGTCAAGTACCGCGGCAAGTCCATCTCCGACGTCCTCGACATGACCGTCGAGCACGCCGTCGACTTCTTCGAGAACCACCCCAAAATCTACCGCTTCCTCCGCTGCCTCCACGACGTCGGCCTCGACTACATCCAGCTCGGCCAGCCCTCCACCCAACTCTCCGGAGGCGAGGCCCAACGCATCAAGCTCGCCACCGAACTCGCTCGCGGCGGCAGCATCTTCGGCTCCTACGAGGGCGTCACTCAGGACCAACGCGCCGACGCCAAGACCGACGCTAAGGCCGACGCGAAAGCAGACGCCAAGCTGAACGCCAAGGGAAATCCAAAGCCCGCCCGAGTCGGCGAGCAGGACGAAGTCGATCTCGATGATGGCGAAGACACGCCCGCCCGCCAGTCACGCCGCCTCGCCAACATCGCCAGCGCCCACACGCTCTACGTCCTCGACGAGCCGACCACCGGCCTCCACTTCGAGGACATCCGCAAGCTCGTCCTCGTCATGAACCGCCTCGCCGACGCCGGCAACACCCTCGTCGTCATCGAGCACAACCTAGACGTCGTCAAGTGCGCCGACTGGCTCATCGACCTCGGCCCCGAAGGCGGCAGCGGCGGCGGCACCATCGTCGCGCAAGGCACCCCCGAAGAAGTCGCCAAGAACCCAAAGAGCTACACCGGAAAATACCTCGCGCCCAAGCTCGCACGAAAGTAGCCAAGCGGCACCGCCGCACCAGGTGGCTCCGAACTCCCGGGCGGTGCTCTTGCATTTCCCTACCCCACCCGCTCGGTCTTGGGCTCGCGCGCCATCAGCTTCCCGATCGCCTCGATCGGGTCCACGCCCTCAAAGAGCACCGCGTGCACCGCCGTCGTGATCGGCACCTCAACGCGGTACTTCTTGGCCAGGCCCATCACGGCCTTCGCGGTCGCGACACCCTCCACCACATACGGGATGCGCCCGACATACGCATCCAGCTTCTCGCCGCGCCCCAGCGCCTCGCCGCACGAGCGGTTGCGTCCCTCCGGGCTGAAGCACGAGGTCGCGAGGTCTCCGACACCCGCGATGCCGAAGAACGTGTCGTGGCTCGCGCCCAGCGCCACACCAAGCCGCGTGATCTCCGCCAGCCCGCGCGCCAGCAGCGCGCTCTTGGCGTTATTCCCCGCCTGCAAGCCGTCGCAGATCCCCGCCGCGATCGCGATCACGTTCTTGACCGCGCCCGCCAGCTCAACGCCAAGCAGATCTGAGTTCGTATACACGCGCATCCAAGACGTCGTGAAGAGACGCTGCACATCGCGCGCAAAGTCCAGATCATCGCTCGCCGCGATCATCGCCGCGGGCATGCACCGCGCCAGCTCCGCCGCGATCGTCGGGCCCGACAAGCACCCGATCCGCCGAGGCCGCGCATCCGGGTTGTCCCGCCCCGTCGCGCGCAGCACCTCCGTGATGACCTGCGTCGGACGCAGCAGCGTCGTCGTCTCAATCCCCTTCGCCACCGACACCACCGCCGCGTCCCTGGGCACATGCGGCGCCAGCCGCGTCCATGCCTCCCGAATGTGCTGCACCGGGATCGCGCTAACGATCAGCGCCGCCCCCTCCACCGCCGCCTGGTCCTTCAGCATCACGACGATCTCTGCCGGCAGCACAAACCCGGCCAGCCGCGGGCTCGATCGCGTCTGCGAGATCCGCCCTGCCTCGTCCGTCGAGTGCCCCCACATCCGCACTTTCACGGGCCTCGTCCAACCCTCCCCGCCCGAGACCTCCTGCATCGATCCAACCGGCGACGGATCACGCGAGGCCAGCAGCCCAGCGCACACCAGCCCCATCTGGCCCACCCCAAGCACCGTTACGTTTGGATTTTGTCTGGATTCTTCGTTCGGCATCTCGTGGAGCCTCAGGGGTTTGTGAAATCGTGCGCTCGCGAAGCCTCTGAAGGCTGAACCCGCAGGGCCAGGTATCCGTATGGTACGGGCGTCGAGCGTCGTTCGAGAATGAGGCTAACCTTCTCTCCACGACGCCCGGCCCAGTCCTTCTGGCCCCGCTCAGCGTGCTCGTTCCGTCCTTGCCTGTTCGTGCCTGTCCTTGCCTGTCATTGCCTGTCCCGTCACCGACCCCTCGACCCAAACCCCCTCGTTTGACTCTCTGGAGCGCCGAACCACATGGCCTCACAAGCGCACGACCACAATCACAAGCACGAGTACGACCAGCAAGGCCAGATGGTCTGCTGCTCTCACCACGAGATCGCCATCGAGCGATGGATCATGCTCACGCTCGTCGGCGGCGTGCTCGTCCTCGTCACCACCATCTGCAGCCTCTTCGGCCTGGTGCACGAGACCATCGCCAAGCTCCCCGCAATCATCGGCGCCCTCCTCCTCTCAACACCCCTCTTCATCGCCGCGTACCAGGAAATGGCCGCCCGGCGGGTCAGCAGCTCCACGCTCGCGGCCCTCGCCATCGTCGCCGCACTCGCCACCGGTGAGTACGCAACCGCAGGCTGGCTCGCCTTCATCCTCGTCGTCTTCGGCCAGCTCGTCCGCCGCTCCGCCAGCGGAGCCCAGCGCGCCATCGCGCAGCTCGTCCGCCTCATGCCCGACAACGCCCGCGTCATCGAAGAAGGCGTCGAGAAGGATCGCTCACTCCGCGACATCAAGCTCAACCAGGTCGTCCGCGTTCGTCCCGGCGAGAACCTCCCTGTCGACGGCAAGGTCATCGCGGGTCGAAGCACGATCAACCAGGCCTCCCTCACCGGCGAGGCCGTCCCCGCCGAGGTCACCATCGGCGATCCCGTCTACGCGGGCACGAGCAACCTCACCGGCCAGATCGACATCGTCGTGACGCAAGTCGGCTCCGACACCACCATCGGCAAGGTCATGGACCTGATCCGCTCGGCCGAGAGCAGCCGCACCCCGCGCCAGATGCTCATCGAGCAGGTCGCACGCTTCTTCGTCCCCGTCGTCCTCGCCGCGGCGTGCATCGCCTGGTACATCATGAGCCAGTCGGCCGATGAGGCCGTCCGGTCCCGCGCCGCCGTCACCGCCGTCACCGTCCTCGTCGTCGCCTGCCCGTCCGCGCTCCTCCTCGCCAGCCCCAGCGCGATGCTCGCGGCCTTTGCCGCCGCCGCACGACTCGGCATCATGATCAAGCAGCCAAGCTACCTGGAGGCTGCGGCCAACGTCAACGCCGTCGTCTTCGACAAGACCGGCACGCTGACCACCGGCAAGTTCCAGGTCACGCGCCTCGTCCCCGCCGCCGGAGTCGAAGGTGCCGACCTTCTCACCGCCGCCGTCAATGGCGAGCAGCACTCCAACCACCCCCTCGCCCAGTCCATCGTTACCACCGGCAAGGCCGCCCGCATCACGCCCGACGGCACCTCTGACTTCGAGGAGATCCACGGCCGCGGCGTCCGCACACGCACCAGCATCGGCGAGGTCTGCGTCGGCCGCGCCACCTGGCTCGCCGAGCTCAACGGCGGCATCAAGGACGAGCTCCAGCGCGTCGAGTCACAGCTCGAAGGCATGACCGCCGTCCACGTCATGCGCAACGGCCAGTACATGGGCGCCGTCGGTCTCGAGG
>JBBQGR010000280.1:0-4022 GCA_038323185.1 Phycisphaerales bacterium
GGTTGACTCATTTTCTGAGCATGTTGTCCGCCGCGGCCCTTCCTCTGGAGTGTGGCTCGTGCTTCGCCGCTGCTTGCAACTCTCTGCTGTGGCGTTCGTCGCGCTGGCGCCTGGTGCCTGCGTGGAGCCGCTGCTGACGCCCGACGAGCCTCGAAGCCAGTACGACCGCACCGACGCCGTCCGAGACCGGAGGGCACCGTCGTACGTCATGGATGAGTTTGGCTCTCGCCGCCCCAACCTGCGCGGCAGGCTGGTCAAGGGCGAGTGACCGCCGCACTCGCATCGCGCGCGGCCGGTGTTGGCGGTTGGTTTCTGGCGATCACTCGAATCAGCGGTGGTCCGATCACGAATCGTGCCGACGATAACATTGCCCTGACACGGCCAAACACGCTCGAGCACTCGATAGGCATGGGCTAGGCACGACCAGTGGTGCATTTGAAGACAAGTGCCACAAGTCGCTTGCCTCTTCTGCAATCATCGTGGACAATACGCTCAAGCTGGGCATTCATGCTCAATGAAGGGGTGTCCAACGTCCGATGCTTGGTTACGCTGCGAGACGCGTACAAGCGCAGCGTGGACGACAGGATGTCTGTGACGCGGCGTCTAACGCTGCGAACGAGGAATGCGATCGATGGCACGCAAGGACGCTCGCAGTTCGGCTCAGACCAAGTCAGGGGTGCCCACGCGCGCCCGCGTCGTGCTGGTCTCGCTCATCGCGGCCATGACAGTCGTTGGTGGCGGACTGACCCTGCTTGATCGCGGTCCTGTCGCGAGCCCGCAAGGCCTCTCGCTGCCGCCCCTGCTCGCTACGGCGGGCGCGGGTGGGATCGAATCCATTTTCAGCACACGCCTTCCGCTCGACCAGAAACGCTGGAAGGCGATCGTGATCCACGACACTGGCTCGCTCGCCGCGACGCCCGCGTCGCTCGAGGCCCGGGCCATCGAGCTCGGGCTCAACGGACTCGGCCACCACTTCGTGATCGGCAACGGCAACGGCCTCGACGATGGCGAGCTGCACGTGGGCGGGCGTTGGCTGCGCCAGGCGGCGGGCGCGCACGCGGTTGGCCCTGACCACGAGTTTTACAACCGCCATTCCATCGGCATCAGCCTGGTCGGTGATGGCGAGCGTCGTCCCTTCACGCAGGCCCAGATGCAGCGTCTGACGCAGCTCGTGGACGCGCTCCGGGCCGAATTCAACATTCCCGCCGACAAGGTCTATCTGCACAGCCAGATCGCCCAGACGCCCAGCCCCGGCAAGCTCTTCCCCGAGGCGATCTTCAGGCAGTCTCTGGGCCCTCGCTAGCACCAATCGCATTTGTCGCGATTTCCGTCCCCTCCACCCGGCAGCCAAGGTGTGTTGTGCGGTGTCTCGCGCGAGCTGGACGCGACCCCGAAAAACAAAGTCCACGAAGCCCGCGTTCGCGTTCGGGGTCGTGCAGGCTCGCCGTCGGCGGAGCGCTGCGGACTGCATGGGCAGATCCGGGACGCCTTGTCGGTTGTTCGGTGCGGTCCGCCAGAACCTCAAGCGCGATTCGGACGAATCACTCTCATGAGGGGACGGCTTCGCTGCGAAGAGCTATGCTGTCGCCTCTCTCGGACACATTCGTGCACCGGGATCGGAGTTTGTCAGGTGCCGCGTTTCGATTCGCACCGATTGGATTAGAACTGAGGTGGCCCGGAGGCCATCTTCATGGATGAGTTGCAGGTCTTTGGCTGGCCCCAAGCCGGGTCATGTGGACGCCAAGCCATTGCGTGAGGGTTGAGCGCCAGATGTCGTCCCCGATTGCACAGTTCAAGGTCAACGACGAGGTCGAGGGACTTCGCATCCTTGCCGAGCTCGGCCAGGGAGCAGCCTCCACGATCTACCTCGCGCAGGACCCCAAATCCAAGCAGATCTACGCCATCAAGCACGTCCAGCGATTGGACGCGAAGGACGATCGCTTCCTGCAGCAGGCTGTGTATGAGCAGGAGGTCGCCAGCAAGCTCGACCACCGCAACATCCGCAAGATCTTCCGTGTCATCAGGCGCAAGCAGCGGTTCTTCACGCTCAGCGATGTCTTCCTGGTGATGGAGATGCTCGACGGCGTGAGCATGGATCGCAAACCGCCGACGAACCTCGACGACGCGCTCACGCTCTTTATCCAGACAGGCGAAGCACTCGCGCACATGCACGCCCGCGGCTACATCCACGCGGACATGAAGCCCAACAACGTCCTCATCGAGCCGGGCCCGATTGCCAAGATCATCGACCTAGGCCAGAGCTGTAAAGTCGGGACCGTCAAGCCGCGCATCCAGGGTACGCCCGACTACATCGCGCCCGAGCAGGTCCATCGCCAGCCCATCACCGAGCGGACCGACATCTACAACCTCGGCGCCACGATGTACTGGACCCTGACTGCCCGCAACATCCCGACCGCGCTGACCAAGGGCGACTCGCTCGTCGCGCGGCTGGACGCGCACATGGTTCCGAAGGCCACGCCCGTCATCGAGCTCAATCCGAGCATCCCGCCCAAGCTCAGCGAGCTGATCATGCAGTGCATCGAGCCCGAGCCCGAGCAGCGGCCGACCAGCATGGCGAACGTCGTTGATCGCCTGCAGCTCGTGCACGCCCTGCTCCGGGCCAAGAGTGGCGAGTCCGGTGTCGCGATGGCCAACGGCCGCTCGCGCAGCGGGTCGGGAGTTTCCATGCCCGCCGCGCCCGCGCAGCCCGCCCCGACGCGTGACCTCAACGCGAGCGGATTGGACTGATCTGCCGGCAGAGTCCGCGTTGCAGCGCGAACGCTTGGTACGGCGCGGCGCGATCCGTCACGTGCTGGTCACTACCCTCGCCACCCCCGAAACGTTCGCCTTCACCCGCGTCGGCGCGTTTCCCGATACGCTCTTCGTTCGTGATTCCTCCACTACCGCCATCACCGGACCTGACCAACGCCGACGACGTCGTGGCGGTGCTCGGCGCAGGTGCCGCGGCGAACCGGGGTGCTCGCTGTCGCAGCGGCGCCATCGACGTGATCGCCGCACCCGGCCGCCTGATTGCAACCGGCGATCTGCACGACAACCCGATGCACCTGGCCAAGCTGATCCGCCTCGCAGGCCTCGACGAGGACCAGCCCGCAGAAGAGCGGCGTCACCTGACGCTCCACGAGATCATCCATGGCGATCGCCTCACCAACGGAATGGACTTCAGTTATCGCGTGATGGCCAAGGTCGCGCTGCTCAAGGCCCGGCATCCAGAGTTTGTTCATCTGCTGCTGGGCAACCACGAGCTGGCCCAGATGCAGCGAGCCAGCATTCTGAAGGATGGCGTTCGCAGTGTCGAGGTCTTTCGCGCGGGCGTGGAGTACGTCTTCGGCGGCGAGAGCGACCGTGTCGAGGCCGCCATCGATGACTTTGTGCGTTCGATGCCGCTGGCGCTGCGGTGCTCGACGCCGCGAGGCGACTTTCTGTGCGCCCACAGCCTGCCACCCGCCGCCTCCATGGGACGCTTCGATACCACGCTTCTCTCGCGCGAACCGAACGACGCGGACTACGAGCCGCGACAGGGCGCAGTTCACCTCATGGTGTGGGGACGCGGCTACGACGAGGAGGGGCTCGAAGACCTCGTCGAAGCGTGGGGTGTCTACATGTTCATCCTCGGACACGAGAAGTCGCCAGACGGCGCGCACTTCGTCGGGCCCAACGCCGTCGTGCTCGCGAGCGACCACGAACGCGGCACGTTCTTACCCATCGACCTCGCGCGGCCACCCTCGCCCGAGGGCGCGATGGCGAGCGTGCGATGGCTGGCGGAAGTTTGACTCGTACTTTCCAGACGCTCAGGCCGTACGCATCGGCTTGTTCTCGCGCATGTGGAGGTGAGTCTCGTGGGCCGCGGACTCGGCACCCCTCAACTGCAACGTGACCGGGTCGGCCAGGGAGCGGCCGTTGGTCGCGATGACGTTGGAGTACCAGTGGGCGGAGGCCTTCGGTGTGCGCTTCAGCGTGTTGAAGTCGACGTGAACCAGGCCGAAGCGATCCTTGTATCCCTC
>JBBQGR010000281.1:0-3996 GCA_038323185.1 Phycisphaerales bacterium
GGGCCTGGATCTTCTTCTTTTCACGCTGGACGAGCCATGGCTTGATGTAGAAGGCCCACGGGATCCCCATGCCCATCAGGATGCCGCCGAGGGCGATGATGTGGATGCCCGGGTTGTTGCCCACGCCCAGCACGGTGTAGCGGACGAAGGGACGCGCGATGAGCTTGGCATCGGCCTGTGCCTGGCTCTGCTCCCAGCCGTCGGCATCCCAGCCAGCCTGGCTGAACTTGAACTGCGCTGGATCAAGGCCAGAGACCAGCCGCCCCGCGGCGTTGTCCACCCATGCGCGCTCATCGCGCCAGATCCAGGGTGCTGTCAGCGGCGCGTTCAATCGCGTGACGTGATCGAAGCCATCGAACTCGCGCTCGGTCGGCGTGACACGCACCACGGACTGATAGTCGCGCGGCGAGCCGCGATGGTCGTACGCGATCATCTGGAAGTCCAATAGCGAAATCTCAAAGCCCGGCAGCGGGTGCTGCTCGCGGCCGAACGCGAGCCGGAGGTGGCGACCATCCGGAAGCCAGAGCACGCGCTCCGTCGAGCTATCGATCCCGAGGTAGCGCGAGAAGGGAACCCAGACCACGCGGCTCCAGACCGGGCTCTGGTCCGCAACTGTTGCGGCCGGGCTGGTGCCCCCGACCTTGATCAGCGCGTCGCGCGCGACCGAGACCTCGAGGGCGATCATGGCCTTGTCGTGGGTTCCATTGAACTGGCGGTCGCGCTCCTTGGGGTCAACGGCGACGGGCCGCTCGATGCGTTCGGCATCCTCCCATCGCTCGCCGATGCGCAGGCTGATCTTTGGGACGATGGCACGGATCCAGGCATCCTTAACGCCCTCGCCAAGAGGCCTGGCGTCCGCGATGGCGGGCTCGGCCGCGAGATCGTCGATCACGCGGACCGCGCCGCCGGTCTGGCGAATGATCGCGCGGATGATGCCGGGTTTGTTGATCTGGTTTGGCTCATCGATATAGACCTGCAGCGTGTCGGCCTCGATCAGGCCGGTGCGGATGGCGGGGTCGGTCGCGGTTCGCGCGGGGAGGCCATCCTGCTGCGTGCCCGCGACGTCCTGCGAGATTTCCGGGAAGCGGTGGTAGATGAATCGCTCGAACGTGCGTCCGTCGGGAGTGGTGATCTCGAGGACCGCCACGCTGCTCGAGGCGCCGCGGTACCCATCGGTGATGATGGGGAAGGGCGGCTCGGGCAGCAACTGCTTCACCAAGATGGAGTAGCCAGTCTCGCCGACTCGGAAGCGCTGGCCCTCCGACGCGGGGAGCACGGCGCGGAAGCCGTTGGTGCTTGGCGGCGTGGGTGGCACCTCGATCACGAGGCCCCACTGGGCTCCCGGGGGGAGCGGCTCAGAGAGATCGCGCCAGCGTTCCGCGGTCATGCCGCCATCGGGCCCGGCGGTGTACTCGATAGCGAGGAAGCCGCGCGCCTGGCTCACGCGCTCTGCGGGGAGGCGCGGCGCGAGCGTGAAGGCCAGCAGCGGCGTCTCGGGCTTTGAGATTCCCTCTTCGTTTGGGAGCTCGCTGTGCAGATAGAGCATGCGCAGCGGGTTCAGCGGGCGCTCCAGGCTCACGCCCACGCGGTCGCGCGGGTCGAGGCGCTGCCAGTCCTCGGCGCTGGTGGCGTATGGGGCGTAGCCGACGATGCGGAACTTGATGTTCTCATCAACCCAGTTGAAGCCGGAAGGAACGGGCAGATCGAGGCGGCGCGGGTTGGGGTCCGGGTTGCCCAGGCGCTGGCCCGCGACAACTGAGGCGACCTCGCCGCGGGTGATGCCCAGGTCATACTCGTTGTAGCGCGGTACGCCCGAGAGGCGGCGCATGTCCCAGTTTGGCTGCTTTGAGGCGTCCCAGCCTTCGGCGGCGTAGAGCGCCACGGCGGTGTTGTCGTAGAAGACGTGCTGCGTGGGGCCCAGGGTCAGTGCGCCGCTGGCATCGGTCGGGCCGGCACGCAAGAGCGTGTCACCCTCGAGCTTGAGGCCGTTGTAGTAGACGCTTCCCAGCGCGATCGTGATGATGCCGGTGTGGACCGTCAGCACGCCGATGTTCTTGAACGTGAACTCGATGCGGCGCACCGTCGTGACGATCATGTTGACGACGAAGAGGAGCAGGATGAGGCGCATCGGCCACCACGAGTAGTACTCAAGCTCGCTCATCTCAAGACCGGGGAGGCGGCGGAGCGTGGTGGCCTGATACTCGATGGCCAGATCGGCAAAGAACTTGAGGCCCCGGCCCGTCGCGGGGTCGTAGTGCAACTCCGGCCACAGGAACCGGCGCCACAGCGCCCACGCCACCGGAACTAGCACCACAAACGCCAGCAGCGGCAGCACAAACCGCCACACGACCCCCGCGCGGCCCATACGGCGGATCAGCCAGGCTGGCACGCCCGCCACCAGCGCCACCGTCAGAAGGATCGTCAGGCCGTACATCGCGTACGAGGGAATCATCACCAGCATGCCCAGAGGCACGCTCGCCGACACGCCAAACAGCGAGACCAAGATCAGCAGGGTGACCGCCAGCGTGATCGAGCTCAGCGCACGCATCACCCACTTCACGGGCAGCAGAGGCCCGGTCAGGTTTGTGTCATCCCAGGTCTTGACGCGACGCCATTTCGCGCTCATGGTGGCTCCGTGCGGACTGCGAAAGCGAGAGTGCCAGACCGCCCGTCATCATAGAGGGGGGGTTCAAGGGACGCGAAAGTACGGTTTCACAAGATTATTTCCCAACCAGCAAGAGTTCAGGAGGTGTTTCGCAGTTTACCGCGGCCTGGAGCCAAGCAATTGCCGAATCGAGCTCGATTGGTGTTTGTTTACATGGAATCGCGAGCAGGCCAACCAGTGTTTTCATTGGCTCAAACGAAAACTGGCCCGGGTCAAGCCCAATCGCGCGAGCACCCTGGCAAGTCGCCATATCGAGGAGGACTGCTGGATCGGTGCCGTCACGCCGTGCGAGGAGTCGCATCTCGTCTAGCGTTGAGATTCTCGCGCTCGCCGCGGCGTCCTGCTCCAGGGTCACCACGGAGTCGGTCCCGAGGGCCACCAGCAGCGCATCGTCCTGCATGTTCCTGTACCGGTGCGGGCCGAAGCGATCCGCCGCGCCGAAGTAGGCGCTGGCGCGCGGGCAGTACGCGACCATGGCTGCGGCTCGCGATGCTCGGCGAAGCAAACCGTCGGACGCGTCGCTGGTGTTCGTGGCGGGCGTGGCGGGCGTGACAGGCGTAGTCGGCGCATCGTTGACGTGGGCCATCAGCATTGGCGCGAGCCCGAGGTCGTTCTCTGTCCGCTGGACTGCTTCCGCGGAGTGCAGGAAGTGGTCGAGGCTGCCGCGGCCGTGGCCGACATGGGCCAGCAGGTCGTCGCGCCAGAGTCCGAGCCGCTCGAGCAGGTCGCGGAAGGGGCCGGTGGCGTGTGCGATGAACTCGCGCTCTTCCAAGGTCTCGGCGACGTGCGTGCAGACGGGCACCGGTGGCGATTGTTCCCTGGCGTATCGCAGCACGCGCTCCAGCATTGGGGGCGAGACGCTGTACGTGGCGTGGGGCGAGAGTCCGGCGCGGACGCGCGGCGTCTCCAAGGCCTGCGCCGCGTCGAGGGCCGCGAGGGCTCGATCGACGCTGGCTTCCTGGCCCTTTCCGAAAGCGAAGAACTCCAGGAACGAGACGCCCCACAGTGGCGAGGCCGCGAGCGTCCGCAGCGGCGCGAGGCTTGGCGAACCGCGCACGCTGCCAGCGATGTCGCCCACGGCGACGACGCCGCCAGCGAGGGAGAGGTCGATACCGCGCTGGACGGACGCGGCGATGGCTTCGTCGTCCAGCAGCCGGTTGGAGCGGACGAGATCGACAAAGCCCATGAAGCCTGTCGCGAGATCGTGGGGGAGTGGGCCGATGTGCGTGAGGTCGAGGTGGGCGTGGGCGTTGACCAGGCCCGGGACGAGCACGCAGCCGCGGCGGCGTTTGTGGAAAAGGCCCTGGGCGTTCGCGGCGGGATGAGCGTCC
>JBBQGR010000282.1:0-3986 GCA_038323185.1 Phycisphaerales bacterium
CTGGACTGAGGGCTCCCCGATGGCGCTGGCGTACGAGCGTCGGTTGATGCAGGCCGAAGGCTCGGCCTGGTTCGGCCTCGCCAACGTTCTCGCCACCACGGGAGCAACCACACTGACGCTCGCCCTCGGTCTGCTCGCATCAGGCATCGCGCGGGGGTGGGCGCGCGGTCCCCGTCGGTTCTTCTCCTCGGGCCAATCGCTCGCGATGATCCTCCTCGCGCTCCTGTCACTCACTACGGTGATCCTCGCGGGTTCGAAGGGCGGGTACGCCGCGGCGTTGCTCGGCCTGAGTCTCATCGCGCTTGTCCACATTCTTGTCCACGTCGCGCCTCGGCTCATGAGGCTTGAGCGCGCCGCTCGCGCTGCGGCCCTCATCGGCCCCGTGCTGATCATGCTCGTGCTCGGAGCCGTCGCGCTCCGCGGCCTGATCGGCGAACGCATCGGCGAGCTCAGCCTCCTCTTTCGCTGGTTCTATCTCCAGGGTGCAACGCGCATCTTCATCGAGCATCCGCTCCTGGGCGTCGGCCCGGCTGGTTTCAAGGATGCCTACATGCTCGCCAAGCCGGCCCTCTCGCCAGAGGACGTCAGCAGCCCGCACTCGGTCCTCTTCGATTTCGCGGCGTGTCTGGGCGTGCTGGGTCTGGGCTGGGTCACGCTGCTGATCGTGTGGGCCAGTGGCGCGGGCCAAAACCTGGTGGCCGCCGGGCCAGAAGACGATGCGGCGCAGGTCGACGCAACCGACGACAGCGCGACAACCGACGCCGAAGCTGCGTCGCTCCGCACGCCCTTTCTCGCAATCCTCGCGCTCTCAACCGGCGCTGCCTCCGTCATCGAGCGCCCGATGGCCACGCTCGAAGGCACCGCTGTTCGACTCATCGCGCTCGGGCTCGGGCTGTGGATTGCAAGTGCTGTGGCAAGGCTCGTCCTCGCGCGGCCAAGGGCCGCGGCCACTTCGCTCGGTGCCGCCGCGCTCGTTGCGCTTGTTCATTCGCAGATCGAGCTCACCGCCACGCACGCCAACTCCGCGATGTGGCTCCTGGTGGTCGTGGCGCTGGGTGCGGCACGCGGCGGCGTTCGTTCACCTTCGCGCGGGGCTTACGCGACGGGCATCGCCTCGGGTGCGGTCCTCTGCCTCATCGCTCTCGCGATGACGATGCCCATACCGAGCATCTTCCGCTGGCAGAGCTCGCTGATCGCGGCGGAGGAGGGCATCGCGCCGATCCGCGAGCTCACGCAACTTCTTGAACGCGCCTCGCGCGAGACGAATCCGACCGCAACGCTGGGCGAGGTTCGGTCCATTCTCGAGGCCTCTGGAAGCGGGGCCGTCGCGAGCAACCCACAAGCGATCGCCGCGCAGCTCGAGTTGCTTCGCCAGTGGCGCTCGGTTGTCGCGTTCGACGGCCTCGAGACTGCGTGGCGAGAAGTCGGTCGCACGCCTCACTTCCCGACGACTCAGGCTTGGATGATGTTCGCGATGCGGCTTCCGAACCTTCAGGGGATGCAGGCCGACCCAAGGTACTTCGAGCATCCGATGGGCTGGGCGCTCGCGCTGGCTAAGGACACTGCGGCTCGCTCGCCGCGTTCTGCCAGCGCATGGGCCTGGCTCGCCGTTGTCGCGGAGGCCGCGAAGGATCGCACGCTTGTCGACCCTCGCACGGTCTCGGACGCGTGGGCGCGCGCCTCGAACTTGTCGCCCCATGATCCCGAGTTTGCGCGGCGTGCGGCGCTCGCTCTCAATGCCGATGGCGATGTCGGCGCCGCCCGCACCTTCGCTCAGCGGGCTCTCACCAACCACGACAACTGCCGCCTCGACACCATTCGCCAGCTCAGTGCGGCCGAAATTTCCGCCCTTCAGTCCATCATCAGGTGACACGCCGCCACACCCCGCCAGTCACCTTGCGCGCCCCGCGACCCTCCCGGCTACTCGCGCCCGCGAATCAAGATCGCGCAAGATCCACAGAATCAAGCCCTTGCGGCCTTCCCTACCAAGCCCCGCCCGCTTGATTTACGCGTCGATCCTTCTAGCATTCAGGCCCGTCGTGATCGTCTCCGGACTGGAATCCGAACAGGTTCCGATCAACGACACATGGGGCCTTGGAGCTTGCGGGCGATGGACGAAGAAGACACCGAAGAAGACATGGACCCTTACTGACGGACGCGGGCCTTCGGGTCTGCGCTCACGGTCCTGTTCCGTTCACCGCCGCACCACAACTAATCTCCCAGCACGCTGCGGACGCTCGCCCGTGGCGTGATCCGGCAGAAGTTCAAACGATCCATTCATTTGAAGATTTGACACACCTGTCTCGCAACGCTCTGTCGCATCGCGAGACGCAACCAAGAGAGCCTCGACCATGTCAGCCGACCTGAGCTATATCCGCAACTTCGGCATCTGTGCCCACATCGACGCGGGCAAGACCACCGTCTCCGAGCGCATCCTGTACTACACGGGCAAGAACTACAAAATGGGCGAGGTCCATGAGGGCACCGCCACGATGGACTTCCTCGTTGAAGAGCAGCAGCGCGGCATCACGATCCAGTCCGCCGCCACGACCTGCCCCTGGACCTTCAAGGGCGTGGACATGAAGCTCAACCTGATCGATACGCCCGGTCACGTGGACTTCACCATCGAGGTGGAGCGTTCGCTGCGCGTTCTCGACGGCGCGGTCGCGGTCTTTGACGGCAAGGAGGGCGTTGAGGCCCAGTCCGAGACCGTCTGGCGTCAGGCCGATCGCTACGAGGTTCCGCGCATCTGCTTCATCAACAAGATGGACAAGATCGGCGCGTCCTTTGACTTCTCCTACGGCACGATCAAGACGCGTCTGGGCGCCAACGGCGTTCCGATCCAGTATCCCATCGGCCTGGGCCACGACCACCAGGGCATCATCGATCTCATCACCATGCGCGCCTTCTACTTCGAGGGCGAGAAGGGTGAGAAGGTCACCGAGCGCGAGATCCCAGACGACCTCAAGGACAATGCCGAGAACTGGCGCTCCATCATGGTCGAGAAGATCGCCGAGCTCGACGACCACCTCATGGAGCTCTTCCTTGAGGGCAAGGAGATCAGCAACGACCAGCTCAAAGCCGCGCTCCGCAAGGGCACCATCGATCAACGCTGCTGCCCCGTCATGTGCGGCGCGGCCCTCCGTAACATCGGCATCCAGGCGCTTCTGGACGCCGTCTGCGAGTACCTGCCCGCGCCTCAGGACAAGCCCGAGGTGCAGGGCACCGACCCCGACGACAAGGAAGTCGCGATGACGCGCCCGCACGATCCCGCAGCGCCCTTCTCGGCGCTGGTCTTCAAGGTCGTGTCCGACACGCACGGCGACCTGACGTACATGCGCATCTACTCCGGCACGCTCGCCAAGGGCACGCGCCTCCTGAACCCCGGCAACGGCAAGAAGGAGAACGCCTCGCGCATCTTCGAGATGCACGCCAACACCCGCATCCCCCTCGACTCTGTCGCGGCGGGCAACATCGTCGCGGTCGTGGGCATCAAGGACTCCTACACGGGCGACACGCTCTGTGACCTCGAGCAGCCCATCATGCTCGAGCGCATGTTCTTCCCCGAGCCCGTGATCAGCATGTCCATCGAGCCCAACACCCAGGACGACAAGCGCCGCCTCTCCGAGGCGCTCGGCACCATCAAGCGCGAGGATCCCTCCTTCCGCTCCAACTACAACGAGGAGACCGGCGACACCATCATCTCCGGCATGGGCGAGCTCCACCTTGAGATTATCGCCAACAAGCTCAAACGTGACTACAAGATCGGCGTGACCGTCGGCAAGCCCAAGGTCTCCTACCGCGAGGCCATCACCAAGAAGGCCGAGTACGTCCAGGGCAAGTTCAAGAAGCAGACCGGCGGCAAGGGTCAGTTCGGCGATTGCTCGATCAACCTCGAGCCCTTCACCGCGGCCCAAGCTGAGGCCGAGGAGATCGATTTCGAGGACTCGATCGCCGTTGTCAACGACGTCGTCGGTGGCACAATC
>JBBQGR010000283.1:0-3977 GCA_038323185.1 Phycisphaerales bacterium
AGCCCTTGGTGTCGCGTTCCTTGCCGCTGATGGTGCCGCTCGCGATGAGGTCGCCCGGCTGCAGGTTGCATCCGTTGACGGTGTGGTGGGCGATCATCTGCGCGAAGGTCCAGTACATGCGATGGAACGTGCCTTGGGAGAGTCGCTGTGGCGCGACGCCAGTCGTGGCCATCTGCTGGGTCTGGAGGAGGACTTCGAGCGTGATGTCAAAGCCGCCAAGCGTGCGGTCGGACTCGTCGGAGAGGTAGGCAAGCGGCGCGGGGTCCCCATCGGGACGGATGTTGGCGGGGCAGCGGAAGGGCGCGAGCGCCTCGGCGGTGACGAGGAAGGGAGAGATCTGCGTTGCGAAGTTCTTGGCGAGGAAGGGGCCCAGAGGCTGGTACTCCCACTTCTGCACATCGCGCGCAGACCAGTCGTTGACGAGGCAGAGGCCGACCAGCTGGTTGTGGGCCTCGGCGATGGGAACAGACTTGCCGAGCGAGTTGCCGGGACCGAGGAACGCGCCGATCTCAAGCTCGTAGTCGAGCATGGCCGAGGGGCCAAACTTGGGCGCGGTGCCAGCGGGCTCGCCATCAGGCGGGCTTTGCTGCGCGGTTGGCCTGACGATGGGTGCGCCGCTGACGACGATGCTGCTCGCGCGCCCGTGGTAGCCGATGGGGATCCACTTGTAGTTGGGAAGCAGCGGCTGGTCGGGCCGGAACATGCTGCCGACGGTGGTGGCGTGGTCGATGCTGGCGTAAAAGTCTGTGTAGTTGAAGATCGTCATGGGCGGGAGGAACTTCAGCGAGTTCATGGGGCAGAGTGCCTTCTCGCGCAGACGCTTGATGGGCTGGGACGCGGGGCCGTCGAGAAGAAACTTCTGCAGGAGTGCACGCACCCGCGGGCGCGCCTCGGGAAAGGCGGCAAAGCGCGTCCAGTAGGGGAAGGCAAAGACCGGCGCAAGCTCCTTGTCCTCGCGCTCGATCCAACCGGCTTCCATGAGCATCGAGACATCCAGGACCGAGTCGCCGATAGCGACGCCGAGGTGGTTGTGACGGTGGCCATCGTGCTCGGCCGCGAAGACGCAGAGGGGAAGATTCTGGATCGGGAAGTCGGTGGCGGCGTCGTTGGCAGAGGCGACCCAGGACTTGAGGGCCGGGTCGTGGGTGTGGTTGAGCGCGGCGAAAGCGGGAGTGGTCGAGGTGGTCATATGGCTAGGTTAGCGAGATTGTGGCAGAGAGAGATGGAAAGACGAGGGCATCGAGCCACTAGGCATCAAAGCATCGAGTGGGGGTTGGGTCACGGCCGTCGTCATGCCTTCGGTTACGGCTTTGGTCACGGCTTTGAGTCCGTCGCAGGAATCATGACGTCGAGCTTGAGATCGAAGCGTTTGAAGAGTGGGACGCCGGTTGAAACGATGACTTGGCCGCTGGGGTCGGTTGTAAGAGTCGGCGCGTTGGGGCCGGGCCAGATGATGAGGTACACCTCGGCCGCGATGGTGATGGTGCCCTCGGTGGTCGGGCGGATGGTGATGGCGGGTGGAGGTGTGGTGCTCGCGGGGCCAGCAATGCGATCAGCGAGAGCTTTGGCAAACTCCTCGGAGACCTGGTGTGGGTAGAGCCAGGTAGGACTTGGGAGATTGAGTGCCGCGGCGTCGCGAGAGGCGGTGATGGCGCGCACGTGCAAGAACGGCTGGTGCGCGCCGAAGATGTTGGAGTCATTGTCCAGTATGACCTGCACATCGAAACGCTCGCCAAGCTTCGGGGTGGTGCCGTGAGCGAGAATGAGGCGCGGCGTAGCCATCTCGGCGAAGTAGCGTTGAAGCTGGTCGGGAGGTACAGCACCGGCAGCGATGCGGCCCTCGATCCACCTGGCCGCGCCGGGGGAGAGCCTGCGGACCTTTCGGCGCGTGAGCAGCGACTCGACGAGCTCTCGCTCTTGCCCCGGCGAAATCGTGCGTTTCGCGATGGCGTCCCAGACCTGGTTGTCGAAGCCCCGGTGGTTGGCGGCGGCCTCAATGAGGCCAAAGGTGGGGACAAGGCGGAATGTGTTGAGGCCGTAGAACTGCCCCGAGAGGAGCGTGATCCAGAGAAAGGCACAGGTGGCGGCGATCGCGATTCGCGTCCATGAGATTGAGCGTTGTCCGATGACAGTTCCTTGCCAGCCCCACCACGCGTGTCCGCACTCGGGGCAACGGGCGGCGTCGGTAGCGACCTGGCCGCCTCGCGTGCGCTGGTAGCCGCACTTCGCGCAGTACTCCTCGGTGCCGACACGCTGGCGAAAGCCATCGCCAAGCAGGAAGAAGCCGAACATCATCACGAAGGTCGGGAGCACCTGGATCAGGTTGGCCCAGACCGAGCCGGGATAGAAGAAGCAGAAAGCCAGCAGGACGGTGATGGCGAGGAAGAGGCCGATGAGGCTGCCGCGCCACCCCTGCGGAATGCGTGCTGCGGGCCGCGCGCCGACGGGCCGCACCGACCGCTGGGCGCGCGACAGTTCGGCCTCATCGTCCGGGCCGCTGGCTTGGCTCGCGAGATGCCCCTGTTCGTCGCTCATGTCTCATTGTTGGTGAGGAGGAAGGAGTCGTTACGCGCGATGAAGTTACGCGTGATGAATTAGTTCAAGGCGGGATCTGGGCTCTTGGCAAAGCGTGCGACGAGGCTGAGGAAGACTGCCGCGAGCGTGATGCCGCTGGCGTTGGCGGCGTAGTCGTCGATCGCGGCGACGCGTTGGAGAAAGGGGATGAGCTGGAGCGACTCATCAATCGCGGCGTAGACGAGGCCAAGCATCCATGTCCGCACAATGTTGCGGCGCGAGAGGGGCGGGCCGAAGAAGCCGCAGAGCGTGGCGAGCAGTCCCCAGCCGCCGAAGACGGTGACATGGATCAGCAGATCGGTGCGCGGAATTGGACCGTCGATCCGGATCTTGGGCCAGTGGGTGGCGATGAAGAGCGCTACGGCGTATGGAGCAAAGAGCCATCGCCAGAGCGACATGCGCAGCCGCGAGGGCACTGGGATCACGCCGTGGCCTCGGGGGCGGGCTGTCGCGCGACGACGTGGACTTCGGAGAGAGCGGGTGCGAATGAGGGTGAGGGTGCGGCGTCGGACTTCTTGGCCTTGGCGAGCATGGCGTCCCACTCTTTCAGGAGTGAGGCGCCAAGCGCGGCGTAGTCCTCGGCGCCACTGGCCTGCGGGGCGTACTCGAAGATGGTCTGGCCGAAGCTCGGGCACTCGGCGAGCTTGATGTTGCGACGGATCGCGGGGCGCAGGACGCGCGCGAAGCGCCAGGGTGACTCCTGCGGGCGCGCCTCTTCGAAGAATGATTCGAGATCGGCCACGACCTCGCGCGTGTGGGTGCTGCTGGTGTCGTGTGCGGTCAGCACAACGCCGGTGACGCGAAGTCGCGGGTTGACGGCGCGGCTGACGAGGTTCACGGTCTCAAGCAGCTTGCCCACGCCCTGCAGCGCGAGGAAGTGCGCCTGCATCGGGATGATGACCTCGCGTGCCGCCGCAAGTGCGTTCAGCGTGAGCAGGCCCAACGACGGCGGGCAGTCGATCAGGATGAACTCATAGCGACCCGCGGCACGCGCGATCGCGGCGTCGAGACGCTTCTGGCGATCGGGGAGACGCGCGAGCTCAGACTCGGCAGCTGCGAGATCGGTGTGGGCGGGCAGTACCCAGAGATGGTCGCGCGTTGAAGTGGCAATCGACGCGATGTCGGGCTCGTCGCCGATCAAGAGGTCGTAGATGGAGCGCTGCACGCTCGCAGGATCCACGCCGAGGTGGAGCGTGGCGTGGGCCTGCGGATCAAGATCGATGACGAGCGTCTCGCGCCCGGCCTTGGCCCATGCGGCCGCGAGGTTGACGGTGGTGGTGGTCTTGCCGACGCCGCCCTTCTGGTTCATCAGGGCGATGACGCGCGTGGACGAGATTGGTCGATTGGTGCTGGGTCGGGGCGTGGTCATCTCTGGCTCCGTCCGATTGCGGGCGGCTCATCCC
>JBBQGR010000284.1:0-3974 GCA_038323185.1 Phycisphaerales bacterium
GGAACCCTCGTGCCATGTACTACCCCGTCCCGCACGGTGGATGCGCTCGCATCGCCGCGCTGGATCAAGGACGGCAATCGGGAGTCGACCATGTTCAAGGCACACTTCGGGTCTTCGGCCAAGCAGATCAACCGTGAGCTCAACCGCGAGATTCTCGTGGAGCGTCTCTTCGAGACGCTGGTGAGCGGCGATCGCCCCGGCGCGCGGCAGCTCGTCAACGAGACGTTCGCTCAGAACGTTTCCGCTTCGACGGTGCTCTCGGACCTCTTCTGGCCCGCGCACGAGATGATCGAGAATCTCTTCCGCAACGATCAGATGACGACGCTGTCGTACCAGCTCTCGACGCGGCTGCTGCGTCAGCTGGTTGATCAGGTTGCGGGGCGGCTGACGGTTCCGGCGGCGACGCGCGGGACGGTCTTTGCCTGCTGCGGCCCAAGCCAGGGCGAGGAACTCGCGGCACAGATCGCCGTGGACCTGCTGGAATCACAGGGGTACAGCGTCACATTTACAGGCGGCGGGATTCCCAGCGATGAGATCATCGCGCAGGTTCAGGAGCGTCGTCCGACCTTCCTGCTGCTCTTCGCGTCGGCCGCGGCGGACCTTCCGGGCGTGCGCGAGGTGGTGGACACGCTGCGTGAGATCAACGCAACGCCCGACACCCGCATCATCGTCGGCGGCGGGGTCTTTGCCCGTGCCGAGGGCCTTGCGGACGAGATCGGCATCGACCTGTGCGCCCGCAACGCGGCGGAGGTCGTGGAGCTGCTGACCGGGCCGCTGCCCGAGGCCGAGCGCGTGGCTGTCAAGCGTCCCAGCCGCGCAGTGGCGCGTCGCCAGACGCGGACCACGGGGCTGGATGGAAACAGCCGCTTGGCGGCGTAAACGCTGCGGCGGACATCCGAACAAACGCCATTTCACTCGCGGCCCGGCACCCTTGCCGGGCCGCGTTTTCTTTTGCGGACGGCTAGGCGGCGGGGAGGTCCGGGCATCTGTCTGTGCGGAGTGGGAGAATCGTGCAACCTTTGCGAGGTGAAAGTCGGTAGACTGTGGTAGAGCAGCGGGCTGGTGGTGTCCGGAGACGCTTTGAGTGTCGGAAGCAGACCCCATGGATAAGGCACACGACAAGTTGAGTGACAGGGCGAGTGATAGGGCCAGTGACAAGGCGCGCGAGATGGCGCTGATCGCGCGCGCGAGCGCGGGCGACCGTGCCGCCGCGGACCTGCTGATCCGCCAGCATCAGTCGTCGGTCTATGGCTACATCCTTCGGATGTGCGGCAGGCCCGAGGTCGCTGAGGACGTGGTGCAGGAAGCGTTCGTGCGCGTCCTGACCAACCTTGATCGATTTGATCCGCGGTTCCGCTTCTCGACGTGGCTCTTCACGATCGCGCGGCGCGTGATGCTCAACACGCTTGAGAAGAAGAGGCCAACCTCGGACACGGATCGCACCGAGTCTGCGGCAGGCAGGGCCGAGGCTGTCGAAACGGTGTACGAGGGTGGCGAGCGTCGGCTCGCGACGCGCGACGCATTGATCACGGCGCTTATGGGCCTCAGCTTTGAGCAGCGCGAGATCATCCTGCTCTTCCATCAGCATGAGTGGCCGATCTGGCTGATCGGCGAGCACCTTGGCATGCCGGAGGGAACCATCAAGAGCCACTTGCATCGCGGGCGTCTGCGTCTGCGCGAGATTCTGGCCGAGCAGGCCTGCGTCAAGGGGAGTGCGGCGAGCCGTGCCGAGGAGGCGTGGCTTTGACAACTCCTTCGAAGCCCAACAACCCGGCGAACTCATCCAACTTCTCCCGCGATGGTGACCTCTTTGATCCCATCGGAGGCGGCGGGTTCTCGCGCTCTGGCGATCAGAGCGGCCCCGCGCTCAGGTTCAACGCCGATGTGCTCATCAACCGCATCCTTGATGCGGAGGCCGAGGGTGAGTTGCTTGATGTGCGTGATCTGATGCGTGAGGGTCAGGCTTTGGGCGAGGGCTTCCGGGCCCGGCTCGACGCGACTCGCGCGGCGTTGGGTGAGCTTTCGCTGATGCCGCAGTGCCCGGACATGACGGCGCGGATCCTCGCGCGCGTTGAAGCATCGGACCGTCCCTTTGTGGTGCGGCCTGAGCGTGCGCGGGCGCGCCGTGGGCGCATGCTCGCGGCGTGTGGTGCGCTCGCGGTCCTCTCGCTCGTGGCCGGCGTGCAGCGTCTCTTTCCCGATGCGCTCTCGTGGTCGCGTCCGCAGCGGCCCGTCACTGATCTTGTCGCCGCGGCGCGCAGTGATGTGTCGGTGACGCTCGACTCGATCCAGGGCGCGTTCCAGCAGGTCGGTACGGATCTCTCTTCGCCCGTCTCGCGGCTGGCGCGACAGGCGACGCGGCCGTCATCGTCGACATCGCGTGTTGCAATCGCCCTGATGCCGCTTCCGACTGATGAGGTCGGCGTCTCGGCGCCCGGCGTCGCCGAGTCGACGGGCTGGGCCGTTGGCGCGCTCGCGCTGGATGGCTCGGGCTTGTACGACAGCAAGTCGCTGATTAGTCCCGCGCTCGATCCGCTCGCGGCGGACGTGCACACCAACGCGATCCAGATCGTGGGGTCGCAGCTGGCTGCGGTGCCCGCGGCGGATGCAGGGGCCGCTTACGGGCTGAGGCTCGCGGCGGCGGGCGGGCTTGCGAAGGCTGGAGTGTTGCCCGCGGCTGGGAAGGACGCTGGCTTGGTCTCGCCGCGGCGGCCGCTGGTGCTGCTGAGCGAGAATCCACTGACGTGCGCGATGCTCCGCATCGAGCCTGAGCGATTGACCGATGAGATGGTTGATGGCCCTTCCAGCGCAGATTCGCCGATCCGGTTGCTACCTTGGCTTGATCTCTCGCGCCTCATGCAGGAGGCGGACGGAAAAGAGATTCGTCGTTGAGACGCTGTGTTCAGAGCTGTCCCGCCGCGTTCAGCCGTGTTCAGAGCTGTTGCGTGCGATGGTCATGCGTGTCGACCGTCTCGTCCGTATCGTGGTGTGGGGGCTTGTTGCACGCCGCGGGTTCTTCGCGGTGGGCGGTCTGGAATGTAGGCGAAGCAGGTCGTTCCAGTGGTCGCTCCGGTGGGCTGCTGGGCGCAACTTCCCTTCGCCGCGGAGCGTGCTGATGCCTGAAGCTGGCACAAACAAGGTTGCGGGGGCTGCATGCCAGAGGCTGCGCAGGAGTGCGGGCTGGCTGGTGGCTGGCGCGATGGGTGTGATGAGCTGCGCGCCGGTGTTCGCACAGGAGCGCGAGCTCAACGCTGCGGCGGCGGCGCCCGGACACTTGGTCCCTGGTGTTGAGGCGCTGCCGGGATCGCTTGATCTGGTCATCTCCGTGCAGGATCTGACAACGATGCGAGCTCGCGCTGGTGGGCAGGCGCTGCTGGCGTTTCTTGAAGAAGTGGGGGAGTGGGAGCGTTCAACCTCGGCCTTGACAGACCTTGGGCTCGCGCTGGATCTACCGGCAGATCGCGCGATCGATGAGCTTGTCGGGCGTGCGTGCGTGCTGGGTGTGCGCGGCGCGTGGGGGAGCGGAACTCCGGGCGTGCGCGCACAGACGATGCTGATCACGGGCGTTTCTGAGCAGACCGAGCGTCGCGTGCGCGAGCGGCTGAAGCCCGCGCCGCGCGGGCTTGAGTCGGGGCTTCCGATTCTCGCGCTCGAGGGCGGGGGCGTTGAGCTCGCGACGTCGCCGGGCGCCGACCATCAGGGCCGCCTGCTGATCTCGCCGCGCGGGAGCACGGCGCTCTTTGACGAGATGCTTGGCGTGCTGGCGTCGGGGAGTGCGCCCAAGGGTGAGCGGCTGATGGATCGCGCGTGGTGGGGCCAGGCGGCGGGCCTTTCGGGACAGCCGCTGGTCGTGATGATTCGTGATGCCGCCGCGGCGAAACTCGGCGGCGCGAGTGCGCCGGATCCGGAACGGTACTTCGTGCTTGGCGGGCGAGTTGGTGACGGCGGGTTTGCGGGCCGATTCGTTGCCTCTG
>JBBQGR010000285.1:0-3963 GCA_038323185.1 Phycisphaerales bacterium
GCGCCTGGGTGGTCCGGCTCTCCTCAGGTTGCGATGGGGCGTCGTTGCAGGCCACCCTCGTTCAGGAGGCTTGCCATGCGTCCACGGTAGGTGCGGAGTTCTTCGTAACTCAACGTGACCAGTGTTCCCGCCGAACGATGCGGGGCGCCTGCCACGATCAACCTCTTTGAGGCCAACGTGTCGATGCGGCGGGTCCCATGGGCGAAGGCGTTGCGCACCACTGCGACTTCTTATACCCCGGCCTCGCCGTCCTTGACACTAGCCCAGTCTGCACCTGCCTGGGAGAGCAGTCGGCAGCCCCACTCTTCAATTCCTCCCGACGCCCTGGTCAGCGCCAGCGCCTCCATCGCCGCGGACTCCGCGAGGGCGTAGCAGTGGATGAGGACCGAGGCGTACAGGATCTCCTCATTCAGGACGGCCTGAACGTGCTGGTCTAGGCGGGTCTTGACTTGACACACCTCTCCTACTCGCGTCCGTGCCTGCACCCCGCCAGCAACACACGCCCCAACAGCAACACCCTCACCTATCCGCGCGATCTCTAGGGCCGGCGCCTCAACCATGATCAGCCCTGGGCTGACTTGGCTGTGCCTCAGCCCCAGCTCAGCCGTCGCCCACGCGGCGTAGAGGCGGCCCCAAAGCACCTGCAACCCCTGCAACGCCGGCTCTCCGACGAAGGTGCCCGCGAGATCGGAGAACTCTTGAGTTTCCTGACACGCACAATCCGCGGCAGCAGCCCCCGCCCGGAGCCGTCGGGTGAGACTCGCCTACGTCACTGTCACCGGCTCGGCCACCGCCGTCCCGCCACCTCATCTCCGGTCGGCGCCACCGCATCCTGCAGGCGCTTGCCGGCTAGAACCTCGTCCCGTCCGGGCTCGAGCGGTTCCAAGACCATCTCCTGGCCTGATAACATGGGTGCAGCCGATGCGTCGACGGAGAAGCCTGTGCGAAACCATAGCTTGTAGGCGGAGGTTGGCGTATCGTCTGTTCCGATACCTATCGGCAAGCCCGGTACCGCCGTGAACTTGGAGCTCCTGTGAACGTGACGTTCTTTTCTCGACACCCCGCCCGCAACACCGCCGTGGCGCCGCGCTTCCCGGATGATCTCGCAGAGCTTCTTACTCGAGCACAAGACGACCCAGTGGCCGCTGCAGCTTTCGAGGATGCCGAGGTTAGGGCTCACTTGGTGTCCGTCCTAGCAGCCCTTCGGCAAGAAGTGGGGCTGAGCCAGTCAGCGGTGGCTGAGGCGATGGAGTGGACCCAGCCCTCCGTCTCCGAGCTTGAGAACGGCCGGGTTGATGCGCGCGTCTCAACGGTTCAGCGGTTTGCCCGCGCTGTGGGCGGCCGTTTGGAGTTCTCATTGGGGGGACTTCCTCTCAACTCACCACCGATTGCCTCGGGAGGAACGGGAGCAGATGCGATTACAGATCTGATGCACGCCGTGACAGGCAACCCCGTGGCACGTGCGTCGTACGAGGACGCCGAGAACCGCGCCGACCTGCTAGCGCTTCTGCGGCAGCGGCGGCTTGTCCTCGGCATGAGTCAGCAGCGTGTGGCACGGGAAGCTGGACTCGTGCAGTCCGTCATTTCCGACCTGGAGAATGGTCGCACCGACCCCAAGCTCGCTGTTGTGCAAAGGTACGCGCGTGCGACAGGCGGGAAGGTCGAGGTGATGCTCGACGGTACTGCAATCGAAGTCGAGGGTCCCGCCGCGATGGCATTCCTCGCTGCTGGTCGCCATCTGGCGGCAGTTTCCGTCTTCGAGGATGTGCTTCGGCCGCTACTGCGGGTCGATACGTCCCTCGACTGGAATGAATTGGTTGATGCTTCTCGTCTTCCTGCTGCCGCTGCTGCGTTAGCGATAGAGAACTTGGCTCGCAGTGGATTTGTGAACCTCGAGTGGTCACCTGAGCGACCAAAACCGACACGGGTGCAAATCAACAGTGAAGCCGCAACCTTCATTGGCGTTAGCATTCGCCCAGATCACATTAGAGGCATTCGCATCAACTCGATGGAAACCGGCGACGGCCCCCTTAGTAGGGTCCCTCTCGTTGACACCTCTCCCACGTCGGTGCTCAATGCGGTGGAATCCCTTGTGAAGGATCTGACGGACCGGGGTAGGCACGCTGTGACGGCGGTGGGGATTGAACTAGCCGGGCCAGTGCACGCGGAGAATGGCTCGGTACTTTTCGCGCCAGACCTACAGCCAACCACATCTGTCTCATGGGCGAACTATCCATTGGAGACCGAGATCCAAGACCGGATTGGGCTCCTAACGGTTGTTTCGAACGACGCAAACGCGCTAGCAACCTATGAGCATGTGCGTCGAGGTTCATCAGATGGGCTCATAGTGGTCAACCTGGCCGAAAGTTTGTACGGCATTGGCGCCGGCTTGTTCTTCAACGGTGGTCTCATTTGCGGTGTCGACGGTCAGTCGGGCGAGCTCGGACATGTCGTTGTCAAACCCAACGGGCGCGTTTGCGAGCGGTGCAACAGGGATCGGCGTGGCTGTCTGGAGACGGAGGCGAGCTTGCAGGCAGTGCTGACTTACCTGGGCATCGAGACCCTAGAAGAGTTGACCGCCCGCGCGGAAGGGAATGATGCTGAGGTCAAATGCGGACTCGCACGGGCAGGTCGTCTCTTGGGACAGTCACTCGGACACTTGTCCACCGTGATGAATCCCAAGCGAGTAGTCGTTTACGGCGACCCGGTCGTTGCCGAATCGGGTCGCGCATCCTCGGGGTCATACATTTCAGGATGCCTTAAAGGCTTTCATCAGATGAACTTCGCCAAAGTAGAGGAGCCAGACTTTGTAGCTACCCGTGAGTCGACAGGGCCACTTTCTGCGGCAGTTACCGCCTTGAACTTGGTTCTTTCGAAACCAGAGAGCTGGTTGGGCGAGTCGGGAAAGGACACGCTTTCCGGGATGGTCCCGCATCCGCGCACGAGCGCTCGCCGGCGAACGCACCTCTGAGTCGAGCCGGGGGATAGGTGCAAGAAACAATTGGAAAGTCAGGAACGCCGCGTCGTCAGCGCGTTGTGGAGCTGTCGGCCGCGCTGGGAATTGCACTACTTCTGGGCGTGCTGGTGCTATGGATTCTGCCGTCTATTCTGAACCGTCATCCAAGGGCAGGCGCAACTCCCGCGGAATTGCTTACAGCCATGAACGGCACTCGTGTCGCCTCTGTCGCGCTACTAGCTGGACTTGCGGCCTTCGGCACCTTGGCGTACACAATCCGCACATACTCCCTCAGTCTGAGTGGCCAGGTGACGGAGCGTTATACGCGTGCAGTTGATCAGATCGGCTCCGATAAGCTGTCGGTGCGGCTAGGGGGCATCTACGCCTTGGAACGGATCGCCTTGGACTCTTCCGTGGATGCAACGACCGTCGTCGATGTCCTAGCTGCCTTCGTCAGGTTGAATGCCCCCGCTAACTTGCGACTGGCAAATTGGCCCCCCATAGCGTCCAGCGCGGCCACGGAAGTCACCGCCGACGTGCAGGGGGCACTGACCGTTCTCGCGCGACGGCAGACGAGTCCGAACTCGGTACCGCTCGATCTTCGTAACACAAGTCTCATAGGCGCGAACCTCGAATCGGGGTCGCTTCAGGGCGCGTTGTTGCATGGCGCCAATATGCGAGGGGCCCACTTGTCCGACTCCAGGCTGGAGCGTGCTGTGATGGATGGTGCCGTCCTGGTTGGCGCAGATCTTTCGAGCGCCCATCTATTAGGGGCGCGGTTAAATGGCGTTGAGTTGCGAGGCGCCGACTTGTACGGTGCGCACTTGGAGAAATCCCAGCTGACTGACGAGCAACGGAGCACCGCCAAGAACGCGGAGCATGCAATCTGGTACAAACAGTCGTCGCCCGGGCGATATGTCTTGGACTCCGCCTCAGAGGGGTCAGAATCGCAAGGTACTTAGTCTATTTTCTGCAAGTCTGAATTCCGCTTCAGGTACATCCATGAC
>JBBQGR010000286.1:0-3939 GCA_038323185.1 Phycisphaerales bacterium
CGCGCGGGCGGCGGCGGCACGATGCTCGCGCTCATCGGCGCCACCGAAGACCAGGCCCGCGAGGTCTGCGACCAAGCCCGCGGCTCAGAAGTCCTCGTCTGCGCCAACTTCAACGCGCCGGGACAGATCGTCCTCTCTGGCCACAAGGCCGCCTGCGACCGCGCCGCCCCCATCGCGAGCGCGATGGGCCTTCGCGCCACGCCCCTGACTGTCGCCGGCGCGTTCCACTCGCCGCTGATGGCCCCAGCTGCGGATCGACTGGCCCGGGCCCTCGCGGGTGTCACGATTCGTGAGCCCCGGTGCATCGTTATGTCGAATGTCACCGGCCTTCCGCACGCCGCCGACTCCGGACGCTCACTCCCTGATACCATTCGCGTTCGCTTGGTGGAGCAGCTGACCCATCCAGTTCGCTGGGCCCAGAACGCCGCGTGGCTGGCCACACACACCAAGGACGAGTTCGTCGAGCTCGCGCCCGGAAAGACGCTGGCGGGCCTCATGCGCCGCATCAGCAAAGAGACAAAGGTTGTTTCGCATGATGTACCAGCAGTTCCAGCCACCCCAGCCTCAGCCTGACGTCCGCTCCGGGCGACAGATCCTGACCACCCCCGCACCCCGCTTCGTGGGAAGCGGCGTCGGCATGGGCAGCGCCCGCCGCCTCGGCGCTGGCCTTCTCTCGCTCGCGGTCGTCGCGGCACCCCTCGCGACCCTTGCGCTGGCCGCCACCGGCAGCGTGATGCTCGCCGGTTGCAGCGAACCCCCGCCGCCACCGCCGCCCCCGCCGCCACCGCCGCTACCCCCGCCGCCGCCGGAGCCGATCCAGATTGATCCGCTCCTGCAGAGCATCAAGCCCGACAAGCGCGTGCAGTTCCCGCAGGATCAGGCCCCGGCCGATCCATCGCTCGCAACCGCCGTGATCAATCTCGCCGACGCCATCGCGCGTGGCGACTCGGGCCGCCTTGGCTCCATGCTCCTCCCGGACGGCAAGGCCACGCTCGACCTTCTGACCGGCGACGGCTCATGGGACGTCGCGGTCAAGGACATCGAGGCCGTCCGCGTCGTCTCTCTCGTCGCCGTCGAGGGTGGCGAGCCCGGCAAGGCCAGCGCGGGCACCGTCTTCCTCGCCGTGCAGGATCCCGGCAGCGCGTACGTCCTTGGCTGGACCGGCGCGAACGCGGACGGTACCTGGCGCTTCTCCGCCGCGCCCTCAACGGGCATGACCAAGCGCCGCGCCAGCGACTTCGACGGCATGGGCTCTTCACTCGCCGACGCGACCGCTAGCGGTGCCAGCACCGGCCCCGCCGCAGCCCCCACCGCGCTGACGATGACCGACGTCCCCCTGGCCATGCTCGGCACGCTCTTGAACGATCGCGAGTTCTACGTCTACGTCGCCGCCAGCGCGAAGCTCGCAGCGCAGAAGGGCCTACCCAACGCCAGCGACGAGCAGTTCCTCTCCGTGATCGCTGGCTCGGTCCCGACCGCGCGCGACAAGTTCAACGCTGGCAAGGCGAGCACCGATCTGGTCTCGCCGCAGCAGGCTGGCAAGCTCGCCGACATGCTTGTCGCGGCGGACGTCGTCGCATCGCAGATGCTTGGCACGCCGCCCATCACACGCGACCAGGCCCTCGCCGCCATCGCAGAAGTCCTCGGTGTACCCGTCGATCAGCTCAAGCAGCCCGCGCCCGCCGGAACCTCCCCCGGCGGCGGCAAAGCCCCTGTCGGCGGGTGAGCCCTCGCGAAGGACCGCGGCCCCCACTCAAGCCCCACGCAATTCCAACGCAAGGAAGTCGACATGTCCGTCCAGGCCACCGAGCCACCGCCCGTCCGCGTCGCAATCGTCACCGGTGCCTCCCGCGGCATCGGCAAGGCCATCGCCCTTCGTCTCGCCGATCCCCGCCGCGCCAATCGCCACGTCGTACTCATGTCCCGCTCTGAAGGACCCCTCAACGACGTAAAGCACGCCATCGAGGCCATCGGCGGGAAGGCCACTGTTATCGCGGTAGATGTTGCTGATCCCAAGGCAATGGCCGCGGCGATCGACACCGCCGCCGAGAAGTGCGGCCGCCTCGATATTCTCGTCAACAACGCTGGCATCACCAAAGACGGCCTGGCGCTTCGCATGTCCGATGAGGACTGGGACGCGGTCATCGACACCAACCTCAAGAGCGCCTTCGTCGCGATCCGCGCCGCTGCGCGGCACATGATGCGGGCCAAGTTCGGCCGCATTGTCAACATCTCCTCAACCTCGGGCGTCGTGGGCAACGCGGGCCAGGCCAACTACGCCGCCGCCAAGTCGGGCCTCCTCGGACTGGGCAAGTCGATCGCACGCGAGCTCGGCGGCAAGGGCATCACGTGCAACGCCATCGCCCCCGGCTTCATCACCACCGACATGACCGAGAACCTCCCGCCCCAGGTGAAGGAGCAGGTCACGAGCATGATCGCCGTAAGAAGGCTTGGCACGCCCGAGGATGTCGCGGCTGCGGTTGACTACTTCACCAGCGATGAAGCGGGCTTCCTGACGGGCCAGACCCTCTGCATCGACGGCGGCATGACGATGTGCTGATGCAGAAGTGGTCAAGCAGCCTTCTAATTTCCACTTTCCACTTTCCACTTTCGCGGCGATAGCCGCGCCGTGGTACCCTCCCGATACATGGCCGACCTGACAAATCTCAAAACCACCGTGCAGGGCGGCGTTGTCGTCGCCAGCGTTACCGCCCCCAAGGTCAGCGACTTTGAGGCGCCCGGCCTCCGCACCGACCTCGCCAAGCTCGCCGCCGACAACCGCGGCCGCGTGATCCTCGATATCTCGCAGGTCCTGATGCTCACCTCCGCCGGGCTCGGCATGCTCACCGCCGTGCGACAGTCCTGCACTACCGCGAAGGGCTCGCTCATCGTGACCGGCGCGTCAAAGGAGATTCTTGAGATGCTCAGGATCACCAACCTGCACAAGCTCCTCACCGTCAAGCCCACCATCGCCGACGGACTTGAGGTCTTCAAGTGAACGCACCAACCCTCGGACATGACCTCAGCGAAGCGCCCACCAGCTGCGTGCCGGATCTGCCGCGTCTGTGCGTCATGCTCTCCGGCGGCGGGCGCACGCTCACAAACATCATCGAGCGCACCCAGCGCCACCCGGAATCGCCCGGTGCTCTGGCCGCACGCGTCGTGAGCGTCATCACTTCAGGACCCTGCCCCGGCGTCGAGCGCGCCCGGGCCGCGGGCATCAAGCGCATCGAAACGATCGAGGGCGTGATCCCCGCGCCGCTCCTGGGCTCGCTGCTGGATCGCGACCGCGTCGATCTGCTCGTCCTTGCGGGCTACCTCAAGATCGTGCGGATTCCTCCGGGCTACGAGGGTCGCGTCGTCAACATCCATCCCGCCCTACTCCCCAAGTTCGGCGGCAAGGGAATGCACGGCCTGCGCGTCCACGAGGCCGTCATCAAGGCAGGCGAGCGCGAGTCCGGATGCACCGTCCACGCCTGCGACGCAACCTACGATACCGGCGCGATCATCCTCCAAAAGCGCTGCGCCGTCCTCCACAACGACACACCCCAGACGCTCGCTGATCGCGTCTTCGCCCTCGAGTGCGAGGCATTTCCCGAAGCCATCGCGATGGTTCTATCGAAGGTCGGAAGGCGGGCGTAGCCTCGCCGCGAAGGCCACACATGAAGCGTCTCATCCTCTTCATGCTCCTCGCCTGCCTCTGCGGCATCGCGCTCGCGCAGCCGCCAGCCGAACCGGCACCCGTCACGCCCGACAACCCGCAAGGCCCGCAAGGCCCGCGCGATTCTCGCGCCCGCGCTCGCGCCCTCGCCGAGCGCTCCGCCGCGGCGTTTGCGAAGGGTGATTACGCAGAGTCCGAGCGGCTGCTGCGCGAGCAGCTCGCGATCCAGCCTCGAAACTTTGTCATCCACTACAACCTCGCGAGCGTCGAAGGCCTTC
>JBBQGR010000287.1:0-3926 GCA_038323185.1 Phycisphaerales bacterium
GTCCCCAAGCGCCCGCAAGGTCCGTGTTCACCGCCGCCGCGAGGCGAGCCAGCCCGCCCGAGAGTCCCTGCGCCAGCGCATCAAGCCGGTCGCGCTCGGCGTTCGCGCCACGCACACGCGCAAGCTCCGTGTCCGCCTCGCTCAGACGCGCACTCAGCGCGCCCCGCGCCAGCGTCAACTCCGCAACCTCACCTCGCGCCGCCGCGACCTCCGCCTCAAGCGCCGTGCGAGCCACCTTCGACGTGTGCCACAGATAGCCCGAGCCCGCGGCGGACCCGGCGAGCAGAACAGCCAGCGAGAGTGCAACAGCCTTCATGACGAAATCTCCGTGTCGGCAGGGCCCAACCCGCTCCGCCGCACGAAGTTGTTCGGAACCGCCACACGCCTCTTTCACCAGCCGCCGCACGCCGCACGTAACCCGCACTTTCACGCCTCGACCTCACCCTCCCGCCGGTACACTTGCCCCAACACCCCGCGAGACTTCCATGCCCGAGTCAAACCTCCAGTCGCCCGCCCAGCCACGCAGCCACGCCGCCATCTTCGAAGCGCGGGCCGATGCCCTCTTCACCCAGCTCAAGAAGGACGGTCTCTGGAAGGAACTCCAGATCATCTCAAGCCCCATGGACGCCAAGGTCCGCCTGCGCACGCTCGACGGCAAGTCGCGCGACGTCCTCTGCTTCTGCAGCAACAACTACCTTGGCCTGGCCAACCACCCCGAGGTCGTCGAGGCCGGCGAGCGCGCCCTGCGTGACTTCGGCGCGGGCACCGCCTCTGTCCGCTTCATCTGCGGCACCTTCACGCCACACCTTGAGCTCGAACGCCGCATCGCCGAATACATGGGCACCCAGGCCTCGTACACCTTCGTCTCCGCCTGGACCGCCAACGAAGCCCTCTTCCCCACCCTCTGCGAGCCCGGCGACACCATCATCTCCGATGAGCTCAACCACGCCTGCATCATCGACGCCATCCGCCTCGCGACGACGATCAAGAAGGGAATCCACAAGGCCGTCTACCGCAACAACGTGCTCGAAGGCGAGAAGAGCCTCCGCACCGCGCTCGAGGCCGCGAGCCTGAACAGGTCCGAGTCCGGCAAGCCCGGCCAGATCTGGGTCGTGACCGACGGTGTCTTCAGCATGGAGGGCTCGATCGCCGACCTCCCGAAGATGCGCCAGTTGTGCGACCAGTTCGACGCCATCCTCGTTGTCGACGACAGCCACGGCCACGGAGTCATGGGCACCAAAGGCCGAGGCACGCACGAGCACTGGGGCATGATCGACGAGGGCGAGCCCAGCCCCGACGCGCTCGCGGGCATGAGCACGCTGAGCGCCATGCTCGACAAGAGCATCGACAAGGGCCGCGTCGACCTCTTCACCGGAACCCTCGGCAAGGCCCTCGGCGGCGGCGCGGGCGGCTTCGTCGCGGGCAGCAGGAAGGCCATCGACCTGCTCATCCAGCGCGGCCGCCCAACACTCTTCAGCAACGCCCTCCCCGTCACCATCGCCTGCAGCGCCAGCAAGGCCATCGAGATTCTGCAGCGCGAGCCCCAGCGCGTCGAGCGGCTCCGCAGCAACGTCAAGTACGCGCGCGAGCAGCTCAAGAACGCAGGCTTCGACGTCCTCCCGAGCCCAACGGCCATCTGCCCCATCATCGTCCACGACACCGCCAAGGCCATCGCGATGAGCAAGCGCCTGCTCGAACTGGACATCTACGTCATCGGCTTCGGCTACCCCGTCGTCGCCGAAGGCCACGCGCGCCTGCGATGCCAGATCTCCGCAGCCCACACCACGCAGCACATCGACGCACTGGTCGACGCGCTCAAAAAGCTGTGAGGCTTCGCGCAGCGGAATGCAAAGCGCCGGGCGGGCTCGGCCTTCTTCTCCTACCCCTGGTGCTGGGCGTCGCCCTCACGAGCCGCGAGCTCGCGCTCTTGATTCATGAGCTCGCCCGCGGCCCTGAAGCCCCGCCGATTCCCCCGCCCATTCCGATGGGCACCCATCAACAGATCCCGTACACTTGCCTCCATGCGCTGGAACTTCTTCAGTGGTGAGTACCCCATCGATCCCGCGGAAGTCGCGCGCCAGTTGCACTCGCGATGGCTCAGTCGAGCGCTCGCTTCAAAGAAGGTCTATCCAAGAATCCCGGTGCGTCCCGTCGCCGAGGGCGGGTTCTCGGGCCTGACGCAGACAGAAGAAGGCCGCGCCGCCATCGACGCCTGGTGGCAGGCGACGCTCGAAATGGTCGATGATCCAGACCCAGCATCAGATCGGGCCACAGACTCCGATCAACCCGACCCCGACTCATCCGACCCAATGTAGCTCCGCCCCGCAACATACAACTCCCCGCCCCCATGGAGGCGACCATGCCCGACCCCGCACCGATCGTTCGCACCACCATCAACCGCAAGTGGACGATCAAGATGGCCGTGATCGGCCTCGTCCTCCTCGGCTTTGGCATCTGGGGCCTGATCGACGCCGCCGTCGTCTATCCCCGCCGCGGCTACGTCGCGGCGTCATGGCTCGAGTACCAGTACCTCGACCTCTTCTCACGCTCGCGCCCGCCGCTGGACGCGCGCGCGGGCATCGCCGATCCCAGCGCTGAGCTCCAGCGCCTCGAGCGCGCCGCCATCGACCGCGGCTCTCTTGATCCCGTCGACAAGGCCCTCGCCGAGTGGCTCGATCAGCTCAACATCGTCGGCAAGCTCGACGGTCTCGCCGCCACCGCCATCCCGCGCACCGACTTCCGAGGCGATCAGGTCACCGATGCCCGCGCACGGCTGACCGAACTCACCAAGCAATGGACCGAGAGCGGCGAGCAGCGACAGTCGCCCAGCAAACTCTCCTTCTGGGACATTCCCGTCCAGTGGCTCATCATGGTCGTCGGTGTCGCCGTCGGCCTCTACATGTTCTTCCTCATCTTCCGCGTCCGCGCCAAGTCCTACGGCTGGGAAGCAGGCCAGATGCGCCTCACGCTCCCAACAGGCGAGAGCCTGACGCCTGCCGACCTCGAAGATGTCGACAAGCGCAAGTGGCACAAGTTCTTCGTCACGCTGAAAGTCAAATCCTCCCACGCCCAACTAGGCGGCAAGGGCATCGAGCTCGATCTGCTTCGCTACGAGCCGCTGGAGGCGTGGATCCTCGAGATGGAAAAGACCGCCTTCCCCGATCGCGTCGAGCCCCCGCCGCCAACCACGACAGACTCAACGCCCGACTCCGCCCCGCAGTCCATGCCCCAGTCGATGGTAGAAACGCAGAAAGAATGAACCAAGCCCTCTCATCCATCGACTGGTCTCTCTGGGGTGCCGCGATCGTCTTCACCATCGCCAGCCTCGTGGGCATCGTCCTCACGATCATCACGCTCCCGGGCACATGGCTCATCCTCGTCTGTGCGCTGCTGACCAAACTCTTCTGGATCCACGACTTCATGCCCTGGTGGGTCATCATCGTGATGGGCGTGCTCGCGCTCCTGGGTGAGATCATCGAAGCCCTGGCCAGCGGATTCGGCGCCGCCAAGACCGGCGCCACCAAGGCTGGCGCCATCGGAGCCATCGTCGGATCACTGCTGGGCGCGCTCGGTGGTTCTGCCTTCTTATTTCCACTGGGCACCATCGCCGGCGCCTGCCTCGGCGCCGCCATCGGCACGCTCCTCGTCGAAGTCGGCTACGCACGCCGCACTTTCAAAGCAGGCGCCTGGGCTGGCACCGGAGCCGCGGCGGGCCGCTTCGTCGCGATCCTCGTGAAGGGCTCCATCGCGGGCCTCATGGCACTTCTCGGGGCCTCCACCATCCTCTATCTCGCGATCGCAGGCTGAACGCGCCGCACAAACTTCGCCGCACGCTTGTGCTCCACGTTCTTACCTCATGCTCTTCGCCTATTGCCTAGCTGCCTCATGCCTTGATGCCTTCTTCCTCACACCTTCATCTCGCCGCA
>JBBQGR010000288.1:0-3924 GCA_038323185.1 Phycisphaerales bacterium
ACCGCCACTACCAAGACGCTGCGGAGAAGAGTCTGCTTCATATGGAACAATCTACTTGAAAACCAGGGCGCGACGCAAACGCGACGCTCGACATCTCGACCTCTCGGCCACTTGATCACTTGATCACTCGACCACGTTCAAGCAAGCGTCCACGCCTGCATCAGCGCCCGGAACGACTCGACCGAATCCGCCTTGGCGTCCGGATTCTTCCCCTGCTCGTCGTATCGCCGCAGCTGAACGCCATCGGCAAAGTGCGGGTGGCTCTCGAACGCCTTCGCTTCTTCCACCGACATCGACCCGCCCTGAACCGCAAGGCTCAGACGCGAGGCCTGCGAGAGATTGTCGAAGTAGCCCGGCTCCGCGACGCACAGGTAGCGCTTGGCCGCGACGTGCAGCCGAATCGGCTCGACCACCTTGGCCGGGAAGTAGCTCGCCAGCCAGTCGGCGCCGCGCATCTCATGAACATCATCAATGTCATGCTCCGCGGCGTCCTCCGGCAGCTCGGAGATCACGTGCCCAACATCATGCAGCAACGCCGCAACCACGAGATGGTCGGGCGCGTGGTCGTGCCGCGCCGCCGCCGCCGTCTGCAGCGCGTGCTGCGTCTGCGTCACGTCCTCACCGTACATCCGCTCGCCACGCTCGCGAAAGAGTCGGATGATCTCGCCGACAATCTCAGCGCGGGGAGGAGTCAGAACCGTAGAAACCTGCGACATAGTTGACTCCTTTGAGTGCTCGAAAGGTTACCCGCAGTCAACTCTCACAAGTCCGCGCAGAAGCATCAAGTTTGTGCGAAGAAGAAGGCCAAGCTTCTTCCGAGCCGACCGGCGCAAGCTGGCGGTGGATGCACGAACCCTCGCAGACCGTCGGCTGCGCCAAACAGCGGCAACGAAAAAACCGCCCGCGTTTGCGGGCGGCTGGGAGGGTTGAGCACTGGGCAAGAGGTGCCGCGGTCAGACACACCTTCCGGGCGAAGACCGCGATCTTCAGACTCCGCAAACACCACTCACGACGTACGCCGCGAGCAACTGCGCATCGGTCAGGTCCGCGTTCTCATCCGCGTTGAGATCACCATCGAGCCAGCCTGGCTCGGGCGTGAGCAGCCCGACAAAGACCTGCGCCATCTGCTGCGCGTCCGCCAGGTCCACGTTCTCATCCTGGTTAAAGTCGTAGTCGCACGCCGACTGCGTCGCCGCGGGAACGATCGTCGCGCCGTCGGCATTAAACGTGAAACTGCCCGGCAGTGCCGCAAGCTCGACCGGAACCGTCACACCAATCTGCACGCGGCCAACATCAGAGAAGACCGTCGCGAAGTCGCCACCCTCAAAGCTCAGGAAGCTCGGATTGTCCGGCGTGATCGCGATCGTCAGGAGCGTCCACTCGTTGGGCTCGATGTTCGCGGCAGACTCGGCGATGGCGCCGGGGAAGCCAAAGCTTGTCGCGAAGCGAACGATGAACCGAACCGAGACCGGCGCCGCGTGCCGCACCCACACGCGATACTCGCCCACGCTACTCGCGATCCAGTCGCCGAAGAACGCGTTGCCGCTGCTATTGAAGTTGTCCTGACAGCGGATGATGATCGGCGTCGCGCCAACAGCCTGGTTCGCGAACGAGTATGTCGTCGTCACGTGCGACGAACCGTCCGGCCCGCCCGAGGTGCTCCAGCCCATCGGCTGCTGCGCGTTGTTCCTCCAGTTCGCGGCGGAGGCCTCAAACTCCTCCGTGAACGGAACCGTGACAGCAAAGGCCGATGGTGCGAAGAAGGCCGCGGCTGCTCCGCAAGCCATGAGATTGAGACTCAGTTGCATTTGTGCTTGCTCCTTGGTTACTAATTACCGTAGTACCGGAATGGTTCCCGTTCCATAGGAATTCAGGAGCGAACTCAAGATTTTGCACACGCACACCTCTCCACCCCAGTGCCAGCCCCGGTGCGGAACGACAGCGACGCGTGAGCCATCTGGCCACGCGTCGCCGCGAAATGCGTTGAGTTGTTGTTTAGCGTCCGATGGACTCAGTCACGGTGTCGATCGCCACTCACGAGACCAGATTCGTCGCGTTCTCGATCGCCTCGACCATCGCTCGCACGGCGAAGGGCTTCTTGAGGAACGAGTCGTACCCCTGGCTGCGGAGGCCCATCGCCTGCCCATCGGTCAGCTTGCCCGACATCGCGATGATCTTCGTGAACTGAAGGTGCTCGTTCTTACGAACGCTCTCCGCCAGAGCCTTCGCGTCGCCGTCGGAACCAAGATGGATGTCCATCAGCAGGACATGCGGCTTAAATCGCTCGCACTCCATTCCTGCGGCGAACGCCGTCGTCCCCGTCCGAACTTCGTACGAAGTCTGTTCGGTCAGAATCTTGTGGAGCGTGTCAACCACCTCGCGCTCGGTATCAACCACCAGCACGCGTGTCCGGCCCGACGTCATGCCATCAAGCGGGATGCCGTGCGCCTTCATGAAGCGCATGAGCTCACCCGATGGGATCCGGCGGTCGCGGGAGCCAGGGATTCGATATCCCTTGAGCGATCCCGAGTCGAACCACTTGGAAACCGTGCGTGGCGCGACGTTGCAAATCTTTGCAACCTCGCCGGTAGTAAGGACTTCCTTGTCAAATGCCATGGGCTCACCTCTGAACAACTGGGGGCGTGCCTGGCCTTCCCACGAGCGGGATCCGTCGCTGCATGACGGGCAGGCCATCTCTGGCGATGAAATCGGTTGCATCGCCCAGCCGGTTCAGCCGGAAGGGTTCTGGAACGCGAAATCGGGTTACTGGACGCGACATCCAGCGCAGCCTCCGCCCAATCCAAAGCACGGGCGGAGTTGACGCCCCGCCCCGGTCCTCGGTACAGTCTCTTTCTCGGTCCCGGGCTGGTTCTGCGCGAGCGGACCCTCCGGGCCAGATTTGGATCGATCGACGCAGGCGAGGCCTGGATCACTTCGCGTTCCAGTTGCGGCCCTTCCATAAGAAGGCGCGGCAGAAACGAGGCGTGGTTCATGTTTCCCGGCTGTCGGCTTTGGTCCGCATCGCAGGAGTTTCGTGTGATCGATCGCCTCAACGCGGGTGTGAATGTTCTGGTTCGGCAGGGTGCCCTCAGCGCCGCTGTTCTCCTCTCTATGGCGGGCTTGGCCGCCGCGCAGGGTGGCACAGCGCCAGTCGCGCCACCAGCGTCGGGCGCAACCGCCCCTCGTCCAACGCCGCAGCAACTCGTCGAGGACTTCATCCACTACACGCGCATCGCCCGCTTCGACCTGGCCAAGGCCAGCCTCGAAGAGGCGCTGAGCGCCAGCCCCTCCAACGCCGACGTCGTCAAGATGGTCGAGGCTGGCGATGTGGGGCGCTTCGAAGAGACCATCCAGCGTGCCATCCGCGTCGCCTCGCTAGAGGCCACTGCCGGTCGCTTCTACCGCGCGTACGAGTCCGGTCGCCTCGAGCGCGCTCGCAGCCCCGAGCAGATCGCCCAGGCCATCAAGGACCTCACCAGCACCAGCCGCGGCCGCATGCTCGGTCGCGAGCGCCTCCTCCGCGCCGGTGAATACGCGATGCCGCAGCTTCTCGAGGGGCTTCTTGACCCTGCCGATCCCGCACGCCGCGCCGAAGTCCGTCGCGTGATCATCGACCTTGGCCGCCAGGCCGTCATGCCGCTGGTCGCGGCCCTTGCCAAGCTCCCACCCGCGCAGCAGGAGACCCTCGCGGACGTTCTCGCTCAGATCGAGTGGCCCCAGAGCACGCCCTTCATCGCCGACCTCGCCGCGTCGACCAAGGTCGACGCCGTGCGCCAGGCCGCCAACCGCGCCCTCGAGCGCCGCGGCGCCACGGGCACCGCGCCCGCCGCCGCGTACCGCGCCCTTGCCGAGGACTACTACGCCGAGAAGCCCGAGATCACGAGCTTCCCCAACGAGTCGCACCAGCTCCTCTGGAGCTTTGAG
>JBBQGR010000289.1:0-3916 GCA_038323185.1 Phycisphaerales bacterium
CGATCCTCGTCTTTGTCGCCGGTTGGACCACCGGGCCTTGGCTTGGTGTTCGTCTCACCTTGCTGGCCGACCGACTGGGCTGGCGACTCTGACTTGGGCTGAAATAATGCGGGCCTCTATACACACGCCTCGCGCTCGCGCCTGTGCGCACAGGGGGCGTTCATGGTTTGGGTGTCAGGTGGGTCTGGGGCTGGGAATCTCGGGAGGAAAATAATCTGTGAGTTTTTTCGAGCGTTGGGGGTGGGCGGTGAATTTGTGCGCAAAAAAGGGGTTGAAGGCAGGCAGGCAAGCAGGTATGCAGGGGGAGAGAGGGGAAGGCGAAGGAGGCAAGGAAAGAGGTTGGGATTGAAGAAGGCATCTGGGCAGGAGGCATCGAGGCATCGAGTGAGGGAGCGTTTTGGCGGCTTGACCTCTTGGCATCGAGGGGGGAGGTGGTTGGTGTTGGGTGAAGAGGCGAGATGCTTGGGCTGGATCTCAGTAGCCTGCTGGGACGCCGCCTTTTCTTGGGTCGCTGGCTGCGTCCCATGTGTTGTTGTTGGCGCGGATGAGGGTGATGTTGCCGACGGACTTGCGTGTGCGGGTGGTGTGGCCGCGCTGGCTCAACTGGGTTTCGAGCGCGGGCGTGGTGAGCGCGATTTCGAGCTGGAGTGTGTCGGGTTGCCACTGGTGATGGAAGCGTGGGGACGCAACGGCGGCGTGCGCGGGCATGTCAAAGAGCAGGACGTTGAGCGCGGCTTGGGCGGAGCCGGTGATGATGCGCGGGCCGCCTGCGCCGCCGACGATGAGTTGCATTGAGCCGCCGGTGCCGCGTGATGGATCCCAGACGATGGTGGGTGTCATGCTTGAGAGGGGTCGCTTGCCGGGCGCGGGTCGGTTGAGTTCGGCGTGGGCGAGGCCGAAGGCGTTGGCCTCGCCGCGGCGCGTGAGGAAGTCGTCCATCTCGTTGTTGAGCGCGAAGCCGAACTCGGGGACGCAGAGGAGTGAGCCGAAGATGAGGTTGATGGTCTCGGTGCAGGCGACGGCATTGCCCATGGCGTCGATGACGCAGAGGTGGCTGGTGCCGTGGTCTTCTGGCGGGCGTGGCGCGGTGCCGTAGTTCTCGATTGGAAGCGTTCGCGCGGGATCGATCGTTGCAGCGCGGGCGCTGGTGTACGTTGGGTCGAGCAGACGCGCGAGCGGCACCTTCACGAAGTTGGGATCGCCCATCCAGCGTGCGCGGTCTGCGAAGCCGTGCTTGAAGCACTCGGTGATGAGGTGGATGTAGGGCGCGGTGTTGTGGCCGCCGCCGCGTGATGTGCTCATCGCGGGCGCGAGGAGGTCGGGTCTGGCTTCGAGCATGTCGAAGAGCTGGGCGATGACGATGCCGCCGGAGCTTGGTGGCGGCATGGTGATGACTTCGAGGCCACGGAACTCGCTGACGAGTGGTGCGCGTTCGACGACGGCGTAGGAGCGCAGGTCCTCGTGCGTGAGGAAGCCATGATCGTCCTGCACGGCGTTGATGATCGCGTCGGCGACTTCACCCTCGTAGAAGCCTGCGCGGCCGTGCTCGGCGATGAGGCGCAGGACGCGGGCTTGCTCGGGGACGGTGATCCGCGTGCCGATCTTGACGTTGCCTTGATCGAGGTAGCGATTCCAGAGGAAAGCGAAACGCTTGATGCGGGCGGGGTCTTTTTTGAGCCAGGGGATGACGTCCTGATCTTCCTGGGCCATCTCGACGTAGTGCGCATCGGCTGCGAATCCGGTTTGGGCGAGGTGGATGGCGGGAGCGAGGACGACGTCGCGCGGCAGCGTTCCGTAGCGATCGAGGGCGTGGAGGAGGCCGGCGACGTTGCCGGGAACGCAGACGGCCTTGGCGCCGTGGGTCTGTGCGTGCGGGTCTGGAACGGACTCGAAGGTATCGGCGCGGATGGCGGCGGGCGCGGACTCGCGATAGTCGAGCGCGACGCGGATGGGTCCGGAGCCGGGGTTGCGTGGGTCGTCCTTGAGATGGATGACCATGAAGCCGCCGCCGCCGATGCCGCAGGAGTAGGGGCGGACGACCGATAAGGCGAAGCTTGTTGCGACGGCGGCATCGACGGCGTTGCCGCCCTTTCGGAGTATTTCGAGGCCGGCGTTTGAGGCGAGGAGATGGTCGGAGGCGACGGCGGCGTGGGTGAACACGGTTGTGGTGGCTCCGGTCGAAGTTGGGCTTGTTTGGGCCGCGCACGAGGCGAGGCAGAGGGTGGCGGCGAAGAGCGTACGGAAGGGGATGATGGCGGCGAACTGTTTGAGGAGGAGGGGTGGGGCGGTGAGGGGTCTTGGGTTCGTCATGGCGAGAATCCGTCGCGGGTTGATGGGCAATTTCACTTGGTGCTGGCGGAAGCGGGCTGAATGTGTCACAATACCCGACAGTCGGGGGTGGTGGTGGTTTGGAAGAGCTGTTGAGGGTGTGTGTGCTTGGGACCTTGCCAGTGGTGAACCGGCTCGAAGGGCGAGTCTGAAAAGGATGACGATGCGAAGCAGCCTTCTTTGTCGTTCGGTTGTGCTCATGGGGGCTTGCGCGATGATGGTGGGGGCCGCGGGGCTCGCGCGAGCGCAGGAGTCGGCACCTCCCGGGCCGTACCACGGGCAGAAGGTGGTTCGGATCAACGTGCGGAGCGCGGCGGAGCTGATGCGCGTCAACCAGATCGTGACCAACGTGTGGGACTGCCGAATTGGTGTGGGGCCGCTTCATGTGCAGGTGACGCCCGAGCAGGAGGCGGCGCTGGTGGGCCTTGGGCTCGAGCCTGAGGTGATGGTTCCGGACGTGCAGGCGCTGCTTGATGCGGAGCGTGCGCAGATTGACCAGACGAACATGCAGCGTGATATCGCGTGGTTCGCGACGTATCGCACGCTCACGGAGATCAACACGCGGCTGGACCAGCTGGCGGCGGCGAATCCCGCTCTGGCGTCGACGGTTGTGCTGGGCAACAGCCTCGAGGGACGGCCGATCCGCGGCATTCGGTTCAGCGCGCCGGACTTGCCTGGGAACCCGCGCGGTGGGCGCCCGATCGTGCTGATCAACGGTGGGCAGCATGCGCGCGAGTGGGTCAATCACATGACCTCGATGTTTGTGGCGGACCAGATGCTTGAGCGGTACGCTGCGGGCGATGCACGAATCCGTGCCGCGATGGAGCGGTGCGAGGTGATCGTTGTTCCGGTCGTCAATCCGGATGGGTACGAGTTCACGTGGACTCCGAACAACCGGCTCTGGCGGAAGAACCGCCGGCCGAATCCGGGCGGCTCCTTTGGCGTTGATCTCAACCGCAATTGGGGATATGAGTGGGGCGGTCAGGGGTCCAGCGGCACGCAGAACAACGAAACGTACCGCGGCCCGACGGCCTTCAGCGAGCCCGAGTCGCAGGCGCTGCGTGACTTTGTGATTGCGAATCCGCGGATTGCGGCGCACATTGACTTCCACAGCTTCAGCCAGTTGATTCTATCGCCGTGGGGCTACACGAGCCAGCTGCCGCCGGACAGGCCGCTGTTTGCCCAGCTTGATGACATGCTCGCGGACGCGATCGAAAGCGTGAACGGGCTGCGCTACACCTCAGGTCCCGCGTACACGACGATCTACCCGGCGGCGGGCGTGGCGCCGGACTGGATGTATGGCGCTCGCGGCATCATCTCATGGACGATCGAGCTGCGCGACACTGGGACCAATGGGTTCGTGCTTCCGGCCGATCAGATCATTCCGACCGCGTCTGAGAACTTCGAGGCGGTGATTCGCCTGGCGGAGTATGCCGCGAACCCCGTGAGGTGGAGCTTCCCCGCGCCGATTCCCACGATTGGGCGCGCTGGACAGGCCCTGACACTGACTGTCACGATCCAGAGCGGGTCGCAGGCGGTCTCGCCCGCGACGGCGATCCTGAAGTATCGGGTGCAGCCCTACGGCAGC
>JBBQGR010000290.1:0-3915 GCA_038323185.1 Phycisphaerales bacterium
CCAAGAACGAAGAGATCTGCCGCAAGGTGGCCGACAAGTGCTACCGCCCCACCACGCGCCTGATTCTTGACCTCGTCAAGAAGCACAAGGGCAACTTCCGCGTCTCGTACGCCATCACCGGGTGCGTGCTGGACCAGATGGAGCGCTGGTGCCCGGACGTCATCCAGACGTTCCAGGAGCTGGGCAAAACAGGCTGCTGCGAGTTCGTCGGCGAGACGTACAACCACGCCCTCGCCGGGCTCTATTCGCGCCCCGAGTTTGACCAGCAGGTCGAGATGCACACTCGCAAGGTGCAGTCCCTCTTCAACCAGACGCCGCAGGTCTTCCGCAACACCGAGCTCATCTACAACAATGACCTCGCGTGGCACGTGGCCCAGATGAAGAACGAGAAGGGCGAGTATCGCTGGAAGGGCATGCTCTGCGAGGGCGTTGATCGCATCCTGGGCTCGCGCTCGCCAAACTTCGTCTACACCCCGCCGGGCAAGTGCGCCTTCAAGGACAACAAGCCCTTCGGCATCCTCACCAAGAACTACCGTCTCTCGGACGACATCGCCTTCCGCTTCTCCAACCGCGGCTGGGCCGAGTGGCCCCTCTCCGCAGAGAAGTTCGCGCACTGGGTCAACCAGATCAACGGCAGCGGCTACCTCTGCAACCTCTTCATGGACTACGAGACCTTCGGCGAGCACCAGTGGGCCGACACCGGAATCTTCAACTTCCTCGCCAAGCTCCCCGAGGCCGTCTTCGACACCAACAACGGGCAGAACCACTTCATCACGCCCAGCATGGCCATCGACGAGTTCCCCGCCCACGACACCTACGACGTCCACGACTACATCTCCTGGGCCGACAGCGAGCGCGACCTCTCCGCCTGGCGCGGCAACGCCATGCAGCACAACGCCCTCGAAGAAACCTACCGCCTCGAGAAGCCCATCGAAGCCCGCCTCGAAAAGGCCACGCGCGAGGGCGACGACGACGAGAAACACCACGCCGCCAGCCTCCTGGGCGACTGGCGCAAGCTCACGACCTCCGACCACTTCTACTACATGTGCACCAAGTACTGGTCCGACGGCGACGTCCACAAGTATTTCAGCCACTACGACTCACCCTACGACGCGTACATCAACTACATGAACGTGCTCGACAACGTTCGCACAAGACTGGCGGCAGCAGCGGTCCCGGTGTAGCGTTGGGTAGCAATGCGGTCAGCGCTGTTCTCCGCTCTCTCTCTCAAGCAAGCCGCCCAGCCATCTTCGCGCCAGCCACCCACGACCTAACATTCGCACGTGGAACCGATCGCCTCCAACCCCCGCATCCTCGGCGGCACATTTTACTTCGCTGGCACGCGCGTTCCTGCGGAGGCCCTCTGCGACCATCTTCGCCGGGACTACACCGTTGAGTATTTCCTCGCGCAGTTCTCAACCGTGACGAGAGAACAGGTAGACGCCATACTCGCCAACGCCCAGCACCAGCTCCCGAAGAACGCGAAGCGGGTGGCGTGATGAAGGTGTTACCTGACAAGAATCTGCCACACGACTTCCGCTAATTGCTGGCAGGAAACGCCGTGTTCGCAGTCGCGTTCATGGGCTGGAGCGGAATCGAGATTGTCAAACTGCTCGCTCTCGCCGCGGCAGCTGGTTTTGACGTCGTGATCTCAAAGGACGTGGGAATAGAGGACCAGCAGTACCAAGACGGCCTCCCGACATCGGTCGTTCCTGCTCAGAGCTAAGAGCAACGCCCTCGACGACATTCGCCCACTCGTGCAAGATCTCCTCAAGCTCCTTCACGATTTACCACCTCGGTCCCTGGCCCGAGCAGGGCGAGAGATCATTTCCCACCGTTCTTTCTTGCCGCGCCCGCGCCGCGCCTCAAAGCAAAAATAACACACTTTGCCCGGCATCGCGCGGACCCGGCCCTCGCCACCGATGTAAACCCACCACGGGCCTCCGCCTGCATCACAAGGCCCCGTGGGAACGCACATGCTCAATATCCTCCTCCCGTTGGACGAGCTCCTTCGCGGCGATCGCACGCGCGATAATCTGCTCGCCCAGGACCACGCCGCACTCTCCCTTCGTACCTTCCTCCCCGCGGGGATCGTGCTGGGCCTGACCTACGGCTTCTTCATGGGCTGGTTCATCCTCTCCACGGGGAAGGATGACGCCATGAAGCAGGCGCTGGCCACCACGGTCAAGCTTCCCGCGGTCTTCCTCGTCACACTCCTAGTTACCTTCCCCTCGCTCTACGTCTTCAACGCGCTGGTGGGCTGCAAACTCCGCTTCGCCACCACGCTGCGCCTGCTCATCGCCGCGATCGTCGTCAATCTTGCCGTCGCCGCGGCACTCGGCCCCATCCTGGGCTTCTTCACGCTCAGCACCACCAGCTACCCTTTCATGATCCTCCTCAACGTCACGCTCCTTGGTATTGGCGGCGTGATCGGCCTCGCGTTCCTCCTCCGCACGCTGCGCCAGCTCGCGCTCGCCGGCGCCACCGCCGACCTCCCGCCGCCGCCAGACCTGCCGCCCGACGAGCCCCGCGAGTCGCCGCCCGCAGTGCCCGAGCCCAACGTCCCCTCCGCGGACTTCACGCCGCGCAGGCTCCAGCCCATCCTGTCGATCTCACCGACTCGCGCCGTCTACTACGCCGCGCTTTCGCACCGCGAGGCCCTGATCCGCGAGCGAACCCGCGCCGCCAACGGCATCTTCCGCATCTGGATCCTGCTTTACGGCGTCGTCGGCATGCAGACCGGCTGGATCCTGCGCCCCTTCATCGGCCACCCCGACCTTCCCTTCACCTTCGTCCGCGCCCGCGAGGGCAACGTCTTCCAGGGCCTCTGGCGTGCCGCGGCCTCACTCATTGGACTCTGATCCGAGTCGCACGTGCTCACCACTCTCTCCATCCCCTCCGTCGCCCCAACCCTCGCCCAGCTTGGGCGCGGCGCCCACGCCCTGCCTCTGCGCTCCGTCATCACGACGCTCATCATCGCCAGCGCGCTCTACGGCGGCGTGATGGGCAGCTGGGAAGTCCAGGAGGCCGGCCGCTGGAAGCTCGTCCTCTTCGGCATGATCAAGATGCCGCTGCTCGTCGCCGCCACCACGCTCGTCTGTCTGCCGGGCTTCATCGTCCTCAACATCGTCGCGGGCGTGCGTGACGATCTGCCGCAGACCCTCCGCACCATCATCGGCTCGCAGGCCGCCTTCGCGCTCTCGCTTCTCTCGCTCGCGCCCATCACTCGGCTGCTCTATTTCTGCCGCCTCGACCAGCCCGACGCGGTCCTCATCAACGCCGCGATGTTCACGCTCGCGACCATCATCGCGCAGATCGTCATCTTCCGCGGCTATCGCCCGCTGCGCAGCAAGAACCCAGCCCACGGTCCCCTCGCCTGGACCTGGCTCATCCTCTACGCCTTCGTCGGAATTCAGATGGGCTGGATGCTCCGACCGTTCATCGGCGGCCTTGATCGACCGCCCTCGTTCCTACGCGAAGAACCCTTCTCCAACGCCTACGTCGTCGTCGGCACAATGCTCACTCGCACACTGGGCATGTGAGTTCAAGCCCTTTGGGTGGACCGGCGGTCCCCGCGGGTTCTCAAACCCAGAACTTCACTCCTGCGGCAATTCGCTCCCCGCATCGCCAGACTTGTGATCCTTGATCACCACGCGCTCGCGCGTGTCCGTGCTCGCCTTGAATCGCTTGCGCTCAGATTCGGCCCACTGGTCCGCAAGGCGCCACCACAGCAGCACAAACGGCACGCCCAAGATCCCAGTCAACGCGATGGAGATCCACATGATCGTCACGCAGAATGATAAGCGCGGCCAAGTCCCACGTGCCACGATCATGCCGAGCTCTGGCGGCATGGTCGTGGTCTGCGCGTGACAAGCACACCCAAGCCGAATCGTCCACGCAATCACAGCAGTCCGT
>JBBQGR010000291.1:0-3905 GCA_038323185.1 Phycisphaerales bacterium
GGACAGAGTCCCGTCCCATGGGAGCCAGACATGGCCGTCGAGATCGTGATGCCACAGGCCGGCGAGAGCGTGACCAGCGGCGTGATTGCCCAGTGGCTGAAGAAGCCGGGCGACTACGTGAAGCGCGACGAGGAAGTTGTCAGCGTCGAGACCGACAAGGTCAATCTCGGCGTGCCCGCGCCCGCCGCGGGCGTGCTCACGGAGCTGCGCGTCAAGGTCGGCGACACGGTCGCGATCGGGCAGGTGCTCGCGGTGATCGATGAAAAGGCAACGGCCGGCGCTCCGGCCCCGGCCGCGAAGGCCCCTGCACCCGCCGCCGCCTCGACACCCGCCCCCGCGGCGGTTGTGGCCGCCGCGCCGGTGGCTGCGGCAGCGACCTCGAATGGATTGGGCGCATCGCACGAGGATGTTCGAGCAACGCCTCTGGCCAAGAAGGTCGCGGCGGAACACGGCGTCGATATCGCCGTGATCCAAGGTGGCACGGGCGCGGGAGGGCGCATCCGCGAGCAGGACGTGATCGGATTTGTGGAGTCGCGAAAGGGATCGACGGCCGCGCTGGCCGTGACCGCATCCGAGCCGGCGGCGGCCGCGCCCCCTGCCTCGGCGGCGTCGAACCGCGCTGGCGCGACGCGGGAGCGCATGACGCCGCTGCGCCAGCGCATCGCGCAGCGCCTGGTTTACTCCAAGCAGGTCACGGCGATGCTCACGACCTTCAACGAGGCGGACATGACCAATGTCATGGAGCTTCGCAAGTCGTACAAGGACGACTTCGAGAAGAAGCACGGCATCGGCCTGGGCTTCATGTCCTTCTTCGTGAAGGCCGTGGTGCGCGCGCTGCAGGAGATGCCGATGGTCAACGCCTCGATCGTTGACGACAACGGTCAGATGGCCATTGAGAAGCACAGCTACTGCGACGTTGCGATCGCGGTCTCAACGCCCAAGGGCCTCGTGGTCCCCGTGCTGCGCAACGCCGACACGATGTCGTTCGCTCAGATCGAGCAGGGGATCAAGGACCTCGCGACCAAGGCGCGCGACGGCAAGCTCACGCTCGAAGAGATGCAGGGCGGCACCTTCACCATCACCAACGGCGGTGTCTTCGGCTCGCTGATGGCCACGCCCATCATCAACCCGCCCCAGTCGGGCATCCTCGGCATGCATGCCATCAAGAATCGACCCATCGAGTACCCCACGGGCTCGGGACAGGTCGCAGTGCGCCCGATGATGTACCTCGCGCTCTCGTACGACCACCGCATCATCGACGGCTCCGAGTCGGTCGGCTTCCTGGTGAAGGTGAAGAACTACATCGAGGACCCAAGGCGACTGCTGCTGGAAATCTAAGACCGATCGGTGTTACATGATGCCATCCAGCAAGCCGTTTGCTGCTCGCCGGATCATGGCGTACACATCTCGGAAGCCCTCGTCGCCGCCGTGGTAGGGGTCGGGCACGTCGAGGTCGTTGGCCTTGACCGCGAGCGGGTCGAACTCGCGGAAGCGTTTGACCTTTCGGGGTGATGCGCCGCGGGCGATCATTGTGCGGGCGTTGGTCTGGTCCATGGCGAGCAGAAGATCAAAGCGAGCGTCGGCGTGCGCTTCGAACTGGCGTGCGACGTGATCGGTGTCGTGCCCGTGCGCTTGCGCGATCATGATGCTGCGCGAGTCGGCGGGGCCGCCAGCGTGCCACGCGCCCGTGCCGCAGGAGTCGAGCGTGAGGCGGTCGAGCATGCCGCGCTCGCGTGCAAGATCTCGCACGACCCAGAGCGCGAGCGGGCTGCGACAGATGTTACCCAGGCACACGAAGAGGAACGCGTGACGCGATGGCGCGAGCGACGAAGGATCGTGTGGTGCTTGGTTCATTGGCGGATGACCACGTTACGAGAAGTGGCTGGTCTCTCGCAGGAATGGCACGATCGAGATCGCATCGCCCAGTGCCGCGATGATGCCGTCGCACGTGTCGCGCGCGGGTGTGCTGGAGATGCTGGGCATGCTCGGCGCGGCCACGTCGACGGCTTGCGACCCATCGTTATTGAGCGAAGCGATGCGAACAGAAAACTCGCGCGCGCGGGCCATGTCGGGCGCTGCGCCCGCGAGTGCGCGGGCGAGGGTTGCGGGCTCGGAGTCCTTGGTGAGCAGTGCCTGCGCGTGCGGGCCGCAGAGGCGTTGCAGCGCTTCACTGGTGCGAGCGATCACTGGCACGCCCGCGCCCAGCGCGAGTGCGGCCTCGAGACCTTCGATGAACTCGGTCTCGCGTGGCTCGCCTCGAAGATGCGCGCCGGGCGGGCAGAGAACCGCCGCGTCGCACGCTTGCAAGAGCATGGGGAGTGCGCCGCCGGAGATGATGCGCGGGATGTAGCCCGACGCCGCCGCGAGACGCGCGGCTCGATCGTGCTGCAGCGCGTCGGGAGACGCAAGCCCCATCGCGTCGATCCCGGCCGCGTGGAGGATGCCGAGCATGCTCGCAAAGGCAATGGCCGACGCGACGTTCGGATGATCGCCCAGGAGCGCGATGAGCAGTGTGCCATCAGGAACACCGAGCGAAGTTCGCAGCTCGGCGCGAGCACTGGCGCCGCGGCTCGCGTGGGCCGTCACGGGCGTAAAGGGTGTGACGGGACATACACACGCCGGGAGGTACGCCAGCGGCTTGAACTCCGCGAGGTGGCCGATCGCTCCCGAGAGCGTGTTGATGTGGAACGTGGGTGATGAGTGCAGCGCTTCGAGGCTCGACGCGTTGATAGCGCCGCCCTCCCACTCGAAGACCGCCCCGGGATTGAGTGTGTCGAGCGCGAGCCTGAGGCTCGAGAGGCCCAGGCTCGGAATCCCCAGCGGAAGAGACACCGCGTACCGGACGCGAATGCCAAGCGCGGCCGCGCGCCGTGCGGCCGCGGCGGACCCGATCACGAGCACGTGGTGCTCAAGATCGCTGCGATGCTTGATGGCACGCGCGAGAAGGCAAATCGCGGCATCGGGCGTCGCGTGCTCATCGGAGGGGCCCGGCCCGGACCAGCGGTGTGGTGCGAGAGGCGCTGGTGAGATGATGTGAAGAATTCGCACTTTGTAGCGGTGCCCCCATAGAGAAGACCCGAGCGAGAGATGACCAAGGCAAGAGCGCGAAGCGTAGTTGGGACGGCTCGAAACCGGACGCGCAATCAGTTTCGCGGACCGAGTTCCTCGCGCGTTTCAAACTTGAAGAAGAGCCTCGCCAGCGCCTTGCCAGCCTGCTGCGCGACGGACTCTTCGAGTGCCGCGAGCTCCGCGGTTGAGCGCGGCAGCGCCCTGGGCGATTGAGGAAACGGCACGACGAGCGTGTGGCCCTTGAACTCCTCGGGCCAGTTGCGCGGTTTCTCCGTCGCGACATCGATGACCTTCACACGCATCACGCACATCGGCGTGAAGCTCACGCGGTCGGTCGAGATCTCGAAGCGGTCGATGGTTGCGTAGATAATCACCTGTGCCTGCGCGTTCTTTGTCAGCGTGGAGAGATCGGTGGGATCGGATGGTGACTCGCCGGTCGCGGCGTCGAGCGCGGCACGGGGCGAGACCATCGCCTTCATGCTCGCGCGGTCGATCAGGTCGCGCGTGGCCTGCTCGGCCATCACGAGCCGGAGCGAGCGCCGACCCAGGCGGCTGGCGCGATCGTCGATGAACACGACGGTCGGCGCTTCCTTGGCGAGATCGTGCATCGCGGGCGTGGTGGGGGGCCCCTCGATCAGAAGGGCCGCGGGACCGACGATGTTGCACGCGGTCATTGAGAGCGAGCACGCGCCGAGCGCGGCCGCAAGAACGATGCTGATGGCGGATGGACGCACGTGGTGAAACTCCGTCGAGGGTGCAGCGGATTCGTTCGAGGGGGCGAGGGCGTGGCCGATGAGCCCACTTGGTCTTGTGGTCGTTCTAGTACTCGGGCTTGT
>JBBQGR010000292.1:0-3884 GCA_038323185.1 Phycisphaerales bacterium
AGCGCGCGGATCAGAGCGCTCAGAATGCGGGCATCCTCCTCGACGAGGTCCCAGAGCTGTGGTTCGTGCTTCATGAGCCCGACGCGGCACGCGAGCTCGACCTGCGTGCTCAGCTCTGCTAACGAGCCGCGGCCAATGCGAAGAAGTCGAAGGTATTCAGGGCGCGTCTGGCGGCCAAAGCCCTCGGCGATGTTTGATGGAATCAAGACCGCTGCTCGCCGCAACTGCGAAGTCAATCCAAAGCGCTCGTCGGCAGGAAATGACCCCGTAGCGCCGTACGCCGCCTCCGCCAGCTCCATCGCGCGCTGCCAAGCCACAAGCTCACGGAATGTCCGCAAGGATGCACGCCGAGCGGGGGTTTGCTCTGCATCGCTGCTTCGCTCCATCGCTGCCTCACTTCCGCTCACTTCACAACTCCCCTCTTCCGCAGGTAGTCCAAGAGCAGCACATCAATCGGCGTGTCGCTCTTGACCGTCAGCATCTGCATGTCGCGCCGGAGGCAGAATTGGTTCAGCGACTGGCAGTACGCCGCGAGGTTGGCCTTATAGCGCTTCATCAGCGGTGCCGAGATCGTGACCTCCGCAAGGTCGCCGTCCTCGACGTCCTTGAGGCGCAGGTCGCCTGTCATCGGCGGATCGACCTCTTGCGGGCTCAGCACCTGCACGAGGAAGACGTCGTACCCGCCGCCGACGAGCAGACGCAGCCCCGACTCGAACCCCTCCTTGAAAAAGAAGTCAGAGAAGACCAGCATGACGCCCTTGCCGCGGCGCGATCTCGCGACTCGCTCTGCGGCCTCCTTAAACGAGAAGTTCCCGCCCGGCTCGATGGAGCAGATCCATCGCGCCAGGTCCAGCGTGCGCCGCTTGCCGCGCAGGTCCGTCACGCGCGACATCACGCCGCCTTCGGCCGGTCCAAGCGCCGTCGCCGTCACACGATTGAGATTCACAAGGCCCACATATCCAATCGCCATCGCCGCCTTCTGCATGAACAAGAACTTGCTCGGGTCGCCGCAGTCGCTGCTCTCGCTGGCATCGATGACGATGGAGAGCGAGAGATCCTCCTCCTCGAGAAAGAGCTTGAGAAAGAGATTGTCGAGTCGCGCGAAGATGTTCCAGTCGATGTGGCGCGTGTCGTCGCCGCTCACATACGGCCGGTGATCGGCAAACTCGACCGACTGCCCGCGCTTCTTGCTGCGCCGCTCGCCCTTGAGCTTGCCAAAGAAAACCCGCTTGCTCGTGAGATCAAGCGGATCAAGCTTCGCGAGCAGCTCAGAGTTGAGCAGATCCTCGATGGACTTGGGCCGGATTGGATTGGCGGTTCTGAGCATGGGGGCTGTCGACTTTTGCAACTGAACTGGAAGCGAACGGCTCATTGGAACGCAGATGAAGACAGAGGTTTGAGAAGGAAGACTAGGAAACCAAGGCCCAAAGTGAACGCCGAGGCGATAGACAAAGACACCGCAAGTTCGTCCATGAACACCCACACACTTCACGGCAGCCGCTCGATGCAGAACGCCGCGGCGTTCAGCCTCCTGAAGATACCGTCGCGCTGGTGCGCAAGATTGAAGTTGACCAGAAGTCCAATTGGGAAACGCCCTGCCGCAAGTAGCTCACAAGCTGCGCGATATCGAGATCCAGAACATGCTCAACCGCCTTGAGCTCAACCACAATCACTCCGTCAACAACGAGATCCAGCCGAAGCGATCCCACATCACGCCCCTCATACACCACCTCCACCGGCACCTCGCGGGCCACGCCAACCCCTCTCATCTGAAGCTCGTGCAAGAGCGCTGCGGCGTAGATCCGCTCTGTAAGGCCCGGCCCGAGCGCCGTATGGACCCACATCGCGCATTCGATCACAAGACGTGATAGTCCATTTATTCGCGCAGGAACATGGACGCCCCGAGCCCCCGTCCAAGCGCCCTCGAATGCCTCAACTTGTTTCGGTTCTCGATCCAATCCGCTCCCTTCGAAGTCCACAGGCCAACAGCCTTCACATGCGATGCTCTTGACCCTCTTCCCGTTTTCTCCGTCTCGCTCCCCAACCCTTCGTCTTCCTCTGTGTTCCAGGAAACGCCTCAAGACTCGCAATCCACCTCACCCCACCCGCCTTTCAACCTCTGCCTCCGCCAGCGCTTCCTCGTTCCCCACCGCGCGCTCCAGCAACTCCACCAGCGCCCGCTGGCTCCGAACAGCCAGCCCGCTCGTGCCGCGCTCGATGTTGCCGGTGGAGACAAACGCCAGTCGCCCAATCCCCACGCACCTCGCGCTCCAGCCACTCGGCCCTCACGCGCCGCAGCGTCATCGTGTCTCCCGCGACCTCCACCGTTGTGTACAGGAAGACTGGCACACCCGCGCTGTTGCAGGGTGCGAGGAACGAAACTTCGAGGAACTTCGCTCCGCCGATCTCGCGCACGGTCGCCCTGTACTCCTGCGGCGTGCTCGGCAGCACCGAGCGCGCGTTGTACGTCGCCACCCCGCGCCGCTGAAACTCCCATGTCTTCCCCGCCGCCGTGTTCCACCTGCCCGCGAGCGAATCCATCTCAATCACAGGCGCAACCTCGGCCGCGCGCTCCTGCGAGGCACAAACCACGAGCGGGGGCGTGATCAGCCAAGCCGCAATCGCCGCGCACGCCAGTTGCCCCGCCCGCGCCGACTTCCTCTCGATCTCGCGATCCATGACGGCTCCCTTCGTTCGATGCACCCAGTCCCGCGCTCACCATCTCACCTCACGGAACCACCACCCGCGTGTCGACCACCGGATCCCGCGGCGGCGGCGGCTCCAGCGGACACCGCCCCACACGTCCCATCAACCGAGGCTGCCCATCAGCCCCCGCTGGCTGCACCACCGGATCGCCTCGAAAGTACCGCACCCCGCCACGACGCATCCGAACCTCACGCAGCGCGCCAGCCGTCTCGCCCGTCTCACGTGTCCCGCTTGTCCCGCTTGTCTCACTTGTCTCACTTGTCTCACGTTCTCCGCTGGGCTCACTCGTCGAACGTGCCACCGTTTTTTTGTCAAACACAAGCGATACATCGAGGAACTCAACGATCGAATCTTCCGACCCCGGCCAGTATCCACCCGGCTCCACCACGCGACCAACAAGCACAGGTCCACGCTCGTCGGTCGCCGCGTACCACCGCCGACGCCGCGGCTCGATCTTCAGCCCATCAAACGCCACCTCCGCGTCATCACGCGACATCCCGCTCGCAAAGCACTCCTTCAGCACGCCCGCGGCCTGATCATCCGTCATCCTCGCATGGATCGGCCGCTCCATACAACCAACCATGAAGACACCAGCCAACCCCGCCAACGCCCCGCGCCGCAACCAAGTCCGGGTGTGTCGCCAAAGTGACATCAACATAACCATCACCAAGAACACTCAAGAAAACACCCGAAGTGAAAGACCACTTGACCACACGGCCACTCAACCTCGCGGCCCCGGTCATCCCTTCACCGGCTCCGTCGGCGTGAGGTCCATGATCTGCTTCACGATCGTGTCCGAATCGACGCGATCAGCCTCGGCCTCGAAGTTCATCAGGATGCGGTGGCGCAGCGCCATCGCCGCAACGTGCTTCACATCCGCGTAGCCCATGTGGTAGCGTCCCTCGATCAGCGCCTTGACCTTGCCACCCAGCATCAGCGCCTGGGCCGCGCGCGGGCTCGCGCCGCACCGGATGTACTTGTTCGTCGGTCCGCTCGCCCCTCCCGCGGCCATCGCCCCGCCCGGGTGCGTCGCCAGCACGAGCCGCGCGACATACTCCTTCACGTGCGGCGCCACCACCACACCTCGCACCAGCGCCTGCATCTCCAGAATGCCCGGACCATCGAGCACCTTCTGTGCCTCGGGGTTGTCCTTCGCGGTCGTGCGATCCAGGATCGTG
>JBBQGR010000293.1:0-3881 GCA_038323185.1 Phycisphaerales bacterium
GGGGCGATGAGGTTCGGCACGCTCGCGGCGGTCGCGTCGATCGTGAAGGTGCCGCCTTGAATGAGGCCCCAGTTGCCGTTGTTCCCGGCGCGGTCCTCGGCGTTGATCCAGAGGCGGTAGGTTCCGTCGGCCAAGTTGGCGGGAAGGCGGAGCTGCGTGCCAGCGGTCTCGCCGAACTGGATGATGTTGGCGCTCAGATCGTGGACCTGCCAGAAGGTGCGGTTTGAGAGCCCGCTGCCGCTGTCTGTCGCTGCGTCCCAGTTGAACCAGGGTGCCTGCGAGCTGGTGATCTGGTCCGTGTTGATCGGGCCCCAGTCTAGCGCAGAGTCCATGCGGATGTTGGGGCTCTCGGTCGGCTTGGTCACGTCAACGGCGAAGACGGCGCCGCCCCAATTCTCGGAGAGGTTCCCCGCGGCGTCCTGAGTTCGGACGAACACTGTGTGCGTTCCCTCGGGCATGATCTGAAGGGCGGGGTGGAACTCACTCGGGCGCACGATGGCGTTTGAGGAAATGCCGTAGTACGTCGTGCCGCCCTCAAGCGAGAGGGCCCAGTAATACTCGCGGTACGAAAGCGCGTCCTGGGGGAGGTCGGAGGGACGAGAGAAGAAGAAGAAGACGTCGGTGTCGTTTGTGACATTGTCGCCGTCGATGACGGAGTCGTTCACCAGGTTCGCATTGGGAGGCGGTGTGGGCGTAGTTGCGACGCGGAAGTTCACGCCGCCCCAGTCGCCCCAGTTGCCCGCGTTGTCCTGGTAACGGACGAACCAGATGTACCGACCCTCGGCGAGGTTCGCGGATGGGCTCGTGCCGCCCTGACCGCCGAACTGAGTCAGGACAAGGTTGGATCCGACACGCTCCTGCACCTGCCAGATGTAGTTGGTGCTGGTACCGGAGGGCGGCGTGCCCTGATCGGCGGGGGTGCTCCATGTGAAGGCCGGGCGGGAGTTGTTGGTGACGAAATCACCCACGACTCCCGAGTCGGTCTGCTGAGTCATGGCGAAGGCCGAGGAGGCGAGTGGCCCGACAGTGTCGCTGAGGACCAGGCGAGACTCGAGCGTTTCAAAGTGGGTTCGGTTCGTTCGGTTCTTCATAAGATCTCCAGCTCCAGTATGGCCCCAATTTAAGGGCGATTCGATCCAACACCAAGAAAGCGGCTGCCGCACACGCGCGAACCGGCCGCTAAAAGACATCGACTTCATCGGGCGGCTGACATGACGCCTCCGCGCTTGGATCGAGCAGGTCAACATAGCCTACAGCAACAGTCTCGCCCAGCGCCGGAGCAAAGTGTATTCGAAGGGCCGCGACCGCTTCGTGGCCACGAGCAGTTCCATGGTCGCGGCCGATGAGAGATTCCAACTCTAGGAATGTCCCAAGTCCTTCGACAGCATCAAGATGGATTCGTGTGTTGCCCAGCATGAAAAGGTCCCGACGTTTTCGGACCACCGCTCGAACGGGTAGGGAAGCTTCCCCGAATCGTTCTCGAGCCTGCTGCGCGGTGTAAATGGTGAAGCGGCTAATTCTCGCCGCCGCCTTGTCGGCACGCTCATAGTAAATCCATTCGGTGGGTTCGCTGGTGCACTCGCGCTTCTTCAGGCGACCAGTTGGGACGCGAAAGTAGGTATCTGTCTGGTCCATCGTCAGGATGAACGACGCATGAATTGCCTTACATATGGTGCGAGCGAGCGCGATATCGCGAAGCTCTGCCTTGAACTCGACGTTTTCCATGCTGATACAACCAACCTCATCTGCCGGATTCGGCTCGCAGAACCACACACGCCCACGCGGGCGTGGCGACTCCGAAGCACCACCGGCCGGGTGAATGCCCGGTGACTCCCTATGAGGCGGGAGCCACAACTCCTACTTTCGTACGGCTCAGCGATTCGGCTCCAGTTCCTTGAGCAATCTCGCCTCATCCCAGGTCTCGATGCCCAGCTCGCGGGCCTTGTCGAGCTTCGAGCCTGCGCCCGGGCCCGCGATGACGAGGCTTGTGTTCTTCGAAACCGACCCGCTGACCTTGGCGCCCAGGGCTTCGAGTCTTTCGGCCAGCGTGGTTCGGTCGAAGGCTTCGAGCGTGCCGGTGAGGACGATGGTCTTGCCAGCGAAGGGACCCGCCGCAGGCCTGGCGGCGGCCGCGCGAAAGTCCTTGCTCGCCAGATCGACGCCCTCGGAAGCGAGATCTGCAAAGGTGCGATGCGCGGCGGGGGAGTGCATGTACGAGTGGACAATCGGCGCGGTGTCCTCGCCGAGACCGGTCTCGTACTCGGGCTCGATCGGAGCGGTCAGACCGAAGCGCTCAAGGCGGCGCGGCGCGCTCATGCGGTTCGCGGCCTGGGGCATGAGCTTCCAGACGGGCGCGGCGAGCAGATCATCAAGGCTCTTGAAGTTGCGCCCTAGTAGCTTGGAGGTCGTGTCGCCGACGTGGCGCATCCCCATACCCGCTAGTACGCGCGTCAGGCCGCGCGACTTCGCGACCTGGATGCTGGCGAGCAGATTCTCCACCTTCTTCTCACCCATGCGGTCCAGCGCGAGCAGCTTGTCGCGATGGCGCGAGAGCCGGAAGATGTCGGCGAAGGTAGACAGCGGTATGGTGCACGCGGCGCGGATCTGATCGATGGTCTTCTCACCCAGCCCATCAATGTCCATCTGCTTGCGGCCCGCGAACCAGATGAGCTTCTCACGCACCTGCGCTGGGCACTCGGGGTTCACGCAGCGTCGCGCGGTCTCGAGTGTTGGATCATCCTCACCTTCGGGCGGCTCGATCTCGACCGGGCCCGCGCACACGGGGCACACCACAGGCGCGACGATCGGCGCGGCGTCACTCGTGCGACGCTCGATCATCACACCCGCGACATACGGGATGATCTCGCCAGCCTTCTCGACGTAGACCGTGTCGCCAATGCGGATGTCGGTGGTGGCGCTGGTTGGATTCTCCGGACTGATCGGCGCCTGGCGCACGCGCCCATAGTTATGGAGCGTGGCGTGCTGCACGTTGCTGCCCGCGAGGAGGACAGGCTCCATCACCGCCCGCGGCGTGATCTTCCCGGTCTTGCCGACCTGGTGCTCCACGCGCACCAGCCGAGTGGTCTTGCGCTCGGCGGGATACTTGTACGCGATGATCCATCGCGGGCTCTTGCTCGTGACGCCCATCGCGGCCTGGTGTGCGAAGGAATCGACACGGATCACCATGCCGTCAACCCAGTATGGCATCGCCGCGCGCCGCTGGCCGAACTGGCGCACTGCGGCGAGGATCTCCCCGAGCGTGTCGCAACGCACGGCGTCGGGATTGGTCGGGATGCCCACTTCGCGCAGGCGCTGAAGCAGGGACCAATAGCCATGCGCGAAGGTGCTCTCGTGCTTGCCGCCCTCAATCTCAATGATGCCTCTGCCCCACGCGCAGAAGGCCAGTCGCCGCGAGTAGGCGATGCGCGGATCGAGATTCTTGATCGTGCCCGCGGTGGCATTGCGCGGGTTCATGAACGCGTCCTCGCCCTCGGCCTCGCGCTCTTGATTGATGCGCTCGAACTCGGCGACGGGCATGTAGATCTCGCCGCGGACTTCGAGGACGGAGGGGATGGAGTCGCCTTCGAGCCGCAGCGGAACGCCACGGATCGTGCGGACCGCATGGGTGACATCGTCGCCCTTCTGTCCATCGCCGCGCGTCAGCGCAAGCGCGATGAGGCCAGCCTCGTAGCGGATCGAGATCGCAACGCCATCGACCTTCGGATCGCAGACAAATGAAACAGTCTTGCGCTCCGCGGCGGATGCGCCGAAGAGTGTGCCGGGGGGCGCCGCGGGAACCACCGAAGCCTGCACGCGATCGTGCCATGTCTGGACGTCGGCCTCGCTGTACGAGTTGTCGATTGAGAGCATCGGCAGCGTGT
>JBBQGR010000294.1:0-3872 GCA_038323185.1 Phycisphaerales bacterium
CGCCCGCGCGCTCCAGGTCCTTGAGCTGGCGGTCCGCGACGGCCTCGTACTGCTGCACCGCCGCGTCAAACTCCGCGTTGCCCTTGGGCGCCGCGCCCGAACGCTCCGCGATCGCGACCAGGTCCGTTGCCGATCCGCTCATCACCCCGAAGCGCATCCCCGTCTCGCGCCGGCGGTGACGCTCCACCCGATCAAAATTCTCGAGTTGCTCGGGCGTGCAGATCAGCCTGAGATCATCGAAGAACTCAGACTCGATCTTCTTGCTCCGCTCGTTCCAGCCCTTCACAAGGTCCGGCATTTCCTTCTGGAACACGCCGAATCCCTCGCCGTCGCTCACGCGCTGCATGAGCTCGGCGTTCTTGGCCTGCATCTCCTCGGCCAGCACCTTGCTCTGAGCCTGGCTGCCCTCGAGGATCGTCGTGGCCGTCTCTTTCTGGGCGTCGTTAAATCCCAGGATCTTGGCGTAGGCGTTGACGCCGCGGCGCGTCACCTGGTTCATGCCGCCGCCGCCCATCATCCCCATCTGGGCCTGGGCGGTCGCGGTCGGGACCGTCACCGCCGCGGCTACCGCGAAGAGCGACGCACCCACCACCAGCGCCCGAACCGAAACAGCCGCAGCACGACAAACTCGCGTGAGCATGAAATCACCTTTTAGACAATTGTCAGCGTGACAGAACGTGACAGAACGTGACAGAACGTGACAGAACGAACAACGACAACCCACCATCATGGAAGCGGCATTGCGACCCCAAACCCATCCCCCCACCTACTCCCCAAAGAAGGACCGCCCCCCATGCCGCCCAGTATAAACGCCGCCGCGGGCCGAGCGTTACCGTGTTTTCATCAGGGCTCAGCGCTGGATCATCACGGATTCCAGCCGCATCTCCCCGCCATCAAGGCTTCTCGCTCCTCGGCGCTCTACGCCGCGCGGGCTTCGTTCAGTTGGGCCATGGACCCTTCATGCGGCGTCATCTTCGCGCCGAACTCAAAGGCTCTGCGGCAACGCGGTAGACCACTACCAACGCCGCAAAGCAACGCCAAATTGAAAGATCGCGCATCGCATGGGCCTCCAGGCCGCCCAGAACCGGGCGGGCAAGCCAACTGCGATGCGCAATCGAGTTCAATCCGTCAGAGGCCAAACGGCCTCATGGCCGTGCGAGCGGCCAAGCGAGTTAGACGCCGTCCATGGGCTGACCGCCACCCTGGCCGCCGCGCCGCTGGCGGCGCGGACGCTCATCATCGCCGCCCTGTCCGCCCTCGTCGTTGCCGCTTGGCAGACGCTCGACCTGCTCGGGCGTCAGGATCTTGCGAAGCTTCTCGACGGTGTCGTTCATCTGCTCACGGCGCTCGCGACGCGCAGTCGCGAGCGGGCCCTCCTGCGGCCCGCCACCGAACATCCGCATCATGCCTTCGGCCGTCATCGTCTCCTCGTTCTGCTCCGTGGCCTTGGCCAGCTTGTCGTTCAGCGGGTCCATGGAGCGAGCGAACGAGCTCTTGAGCTCTTCGACCTGCGTCTTCTGCTCGGGCGTGAGGTCATTGAGCCCTATCGCGCCGTCGAGCGCGCGGGCCGCGCGAGTCGGGCGATAGACCTCGGGGAAGCTCTGCTCCTTGAATCGCTTCTCGAAGGCGACCTTCGCGTCGCCCTCGAGCGACTCGGCCATGAGCCGCGCGTACTTGCGGTTGATATCGCGAACGCGGGCCGACGCCACGCGTCCCTTCTCGATCATCGCGTTCATCTTCTCCGGATCGCCGGACTGGCGAGCTTCCTGGAAGCCCTCCGCAAGCTCGGCCCGAACGTCGTCGCGCTGCTTGAGCGCACGATCAAGCTCGTCCTCGTAGCTCACAAGCGAGTCAGCCAGCTTCCCGCGGCTCTCGCCGATGACGTCCTTGATCTCCGGCTCATCCATCATCGAGACCAGGTCTACGCGCTCGCCGCTCATGAGCCCCTGTCGCGCGCCACTCTCGCGCCGGTGAGCCCGCTCGACTCGCTCGATGCTGGCAGCCTGCTCGGGCGTCAGCACAACCTTCAGATCCTCGAAGAACCCCGTGTCAAGCTGGGTGCGCTCGTCCCGGCTCTTGCGCATGATGTCCCGCATCCCCTGCCACACGGACGGATCGCGCGTCTCCTGGAACTCAGCGCGAACCTCGTCCGTCTTCTCGCGCACGCTCTCCTGATTCGCTCGCGCCGCATCCTGGTACGCGTCAAAGAGCGTCGCGACCGCCTCCTTCTGCTCGGGCGTCAGCGACAGCATGTCGTAGTAGCGCTCTGCCTGGCGCTGGCTGATCGGCGGGTTGTTCCCGCCCATCATCCCGCCGAACATCCCGCCGGGTCCGCCACCACCACCACGACGCCCCTCACCCGGCTGCGCCTGAGCGACGCCGCCGCCAACCAGCACCGGCGAGACCGCCAGCACCAGCCCGCACGCGACAACAATGGCCCAACCCCCGCGCCGCACTTTTGCCGAAACGCTCGCCGAAACGCTCATCGAGCCCGCCAGATTCGTATCCATCTTCTTCGTAAGCATCGGAGATCTCCAGCGTGCTCGATGGCACAGTCCCAGCGACACGTCCCAATCCTTCCCGCACACCCCGCACCCAGACCCACAAGACCCGGTTGGACGCTTGAGGTCGTCCAACGTGCTCAACGCCTTGGGCCGCCCTCTATTGCCGACCCGACGTATTGGCCGAAGCCGCCCCGACCCGAATCCGGCCCAGGTCCACCACCACACCATCGGGCTGATAGTAGTCTACACCCATCGCACCCTCACCTAAACTCGTCAGCACCAGACAGTTGCGTCCATGCCGCGCAGAGTAGATAAGGTCTCCAGGGCTCGGGCCCGCGTAGGCCGAGTTTCGCTCCTCCTGAGCGTGAAAGTGGTAGTGCGCGAGCGAGCGATCGCTCGAACGGATCATGTCTTCGCTCGCGATGAACTTGTTGTCTCCCTCGCGCTGGCCTGGCCGCGGCGGGAAGAGCGTCGGCACCGCCCACTCCTGATCCAGAGCTCGCGCCGCGAGCACGCCGCCATACTCCGTCGTCGTATCACGACGGTCCATCTTCGCCTGCTGGTACCACGCTGAGACACTCACCGGCCGCTGAACCTGCTCGAGTAGCACGAGCACCGTGAGCAAGTCGCCCCAGCGCAGCGTGCTCGCCCAGTGGTCCACGGTTTCGGGCACGATGTCGCTGGCCTGCTCAGCAGACCGCGGCGAAAGATCTCGGCCCTTCATCGCCGCGCGAACATCCGCGAGCAACTGCTCGCGCGAACGCGTGATCAGCTCGGGCCTGAAGCGCGCCGCCCAGCGCACCGGCTCCGCATGGCGCATCTGCAGCGGTCCCCTGTCGGACACACGCGCAATCGCCGATGTTGCCTCGCTCCACCACGCCGCGTTGGCCGCGATCTTGGGATCGCGCAGGCGCATCGCCCATGTCAGCTCCTCGCCCGTCACCGGGATGGCGCGCAGCTCACGAACGCTCGCGCGGATGGTCTGCACGACCTCATCGCCCGCCGCCCCGCCCGCCTGCTCAAGCAGCTTGAGCCGCATCGTTCCCTCGCCATCGAGGCGCGCGAGCAGGTCCCACGCGTCGGTCCTGAATCGCTGCGACCAATCAAGCCCGTACGTCGGCGCAAGCTCGGGCGGGTTCATGAAGACCTCGAAGACCACCTCTTCAACCGGCCTCCCGCCCGAGAGATCGCGGATCGCGAGCCGCTCTGCGCGGTCCTGCTCATCGATCCGCTGCGGCATCGGGCGCGAGTAGCTTCGGATCAGCGCGGGCATGTAGTCCTTCCAGCCCTTCTGTGCCGCCGTGCGCGAGAGATCTACTACGACGATGCGAGCGTTCTCGCGCGGCAGGAGCAGCCGCCCCATCGCAC
>JBBQGR010000295.1:0-3839 GCA_038323185.1 Phycisphaerales bacterium
GTGTGGTATTCACCACCATCCAGAAGTTTTTCCCCGAAGAGAAGGGTGATCGCCAACCGGTGCTCTCCGACCGGCGCAACATCGTCGTGATCGCCGATGAGGCGCACCGCAGCCAGTACGACTTCATCGACGGCTTCGCCCGGCACATGCGCGACGCCCTGCCCAACGCCTCGTTCATCGGGTTCACCGGCACCCCCATCGAGCACACCGACGCCAACACGCGGGCGGTGTTTGGCGACTACATCAGCGTCTACGACATCCAGCGCGCGGTGATCGATGGAGCCACGGTACCGATCTATTACGAGAGCCGGCTGGCGAAGCTGGAACTGCGGGAGTCGGAGAAACCGACGATTGACCCGGACTTCGAGGAGGCAACCGAGGGCGAAGAGGTCGAGCGCAAGGAAAAACTCAAGAGCCGGTGGGCGCAGCTTGAGGCGATGGTCGGTTCCGAGAATCGGGTCAGGCTTGTCGCCCGTGACCTGGTGGAGCACTTCGAGAACCGATTCGCGACGATAGAGGGCAAGGCGATGGTCGTGGTGATGAGTCGCCGCATCGCCGTGGACCTGTACCGCGAGCTGGTGGCGTTACGCCCGGCGTGGCGCGGCGCGGACGACGAGCATGGTGCGCTCAAGGTGGTGATGACCGGTTCCGCCTCGGACCCGCTCGACTGGCAGCCGCACATCCGCAACAAGTCACGCCGCGAAGCCCTGGCCTCGCGTTTCCGTGATTCGACCGACCCGTTCCAGATCGTGATTGTCCGCGACATGTGGCTCACGGGCTTCGACGCGCCGAGCCTGCACACGATGTACGTGGACAAACCGATGCGTGGTCACGGGTTGATGCAGGCAATCGCCCGCGTCAATCGCGTCTTCAAGGACAAGCCGGGCGGCCTGGTGGTGGACTACCTCGGTCTGGCCGACGAGCTGCGCCAGGCCCTCGTGACCTACACCGAGGCCGGCGGCACCGGCAAGACCGCGCTCGACCAAGCCGAGGCCGTGGCCATGATGATCGAGAAGTACGAGGTCTGTTGCGGCCTATTTCACGGCTTTGACTGGTCGCGCTGGATGACCGGCGCCGCGGGGGAACGCCTGGCGCTGCTGCCCGCCGCCCAGGAGCACATCTTGCGCCAGCAGGACGGCAAGGACCGGCTGTTGCGATCGGTCACCGATTTGTCGCATACGTTCGCGCTGGCCGTACCGCACGAGGACGCGCTCCGCATCCGCGACGATGTCGGCTTCTTCCAGGCGGTGCGGGCGGTTCTGGCTAAGGCGGCGCCCGGCGAGCGGAAGTCGGACGACGACCTAGACCACGCCATCCGGCAGATCATCTCACGGGCGGTCGTGTCCGACGAGGTTGTGGACATCTTTGCTGCCGCCGGCCTGCGGAAGCCGGACATCTCGATTCTCTCCGACGAGTTTCTCGCCGAGGTGCACGGAATGCCGCAGCGAAACCTCGCGGTCGAACTTCTGGAGAAGCTGCTGAAGGGGGAAATCACCACGCGCTCCAGGCGCAACGCGGTTCAAGCGCGGTCGTTCGCCGCGATGTTGGAGCAGGCGGTGCGTCAGTATCAGAACCGCGCGATCGAAACCGCACAGGTGATCGAGGAGCTGATCGCCCTGGCGAAGCAGATGCGCGCGGCAACGGCGCGCGGCATCGAGCTAGGGCTGTCGGATGACGAGGTCGCGTTCTATGACGCGCTGGAGACCAACGACAGCGCGGTCAAGGTGTTGGGCGACGAGACGTTACGCGCTATCGCCCGCGAACTCGTGGCAACCGTGCGCGCCAACGTCACCATCGACTGGACAATGCGGGAAAACGTCCGTGCTCAATTGCGCGTGCTCGTCAAGCGCATCCTTCGCAAGTACGGCTACCCACCGGACAAGCAGGAAAAGGCGACACGAACCGTGCTTGAACAGGCGCAACTCTTATCCCAAGGATGGGCCGTGGCGTAGACGACACCGAGCGACCGACCGGCAACGTTCACCGTGGCACGTCGATGGTGCCGTCCTCTACGCCTAACGCTGGCCACACCACCGATGAACAAGTCCTTGAGCGGTCGCGCACGCCTACCGCGGAACGAGCCTCAACGAGCTGGCCGCTTCGGGTACTCGTGCGCCGGCCGTGTGTGCGATGCTCGGCTATGACATCAGCCCAAGCCCCGAGATGTGCCAGATGTCGCGCAGGAGCGTTTCCGTCTCCTGCCGCCCTTCCGGGTATCCTGGTCGTTCGCGGAGCGGTGTAGTGTGCATCGCCGTACGATATGGCGCCAGCCGTTCCAGCATCCCCGGCCACTTCGCGCGCAGGACCGTTTCCGCGTCCAGGCCGATCTCGCTCAGGCAAACGGCACTGAACGCATCCCACCGCAGCGCCAATCCCGCCACGGCGAAGCGGTGGACTTGGCGCATCACTCCCAAGGGATAGTCAGGTTCGCCGGCGTTCACCTCGGTCCGCTGAGTATCGTCGCCTTCCACTGGAGTGGGGTTCGGGTTGACGAGCTGGTCGCCGGGCGAGCCGTCCCCTTCATCGCATGCTTCCTCGTCTGCATCGTCGGCTAGCTGGTCTGCCTCCACACGCTCGTTCAACATCGCCAAGCTCTCGCCGACCAGGTCGCACACGTCCTCGATCGGCCCGCTCAGGATCGTGAGTGCTTCAATCCACGACAGGTACCGCGACACGTCCAAGACGAACGCCTCGACCACCGCCCGCGTCCCGAGCGCCCGCCGCACGAATGTCTGCTCGTTCATCTCGTACACGCCGCGTGGACAACTATCGATGAGGCGGTCTGCTTCGGTGTGGTCCGCGCGGGCGCGTGCTTCAACAACGAGCTTGAACCGCTCATCCCCGGTCAGGGTGTGATACTGCCGCGTCAAGCCGTGTCCTGCACGCATTACCGCGCCCTCCGTGTACTACCGCTATCCAGCCGTGCGCCGCAGTTTGAGCACCCGTTCCAGTGCCTCCACCCGCGCCGTGAGGTCGCGCGCTTCGAGCGCCTTGATGGCGACGCCGGCCAGATATCCCAGTGTTCGCGCCCGGTCGAGGGGATCGGCCGCCCCGTCGCGCCATGCCTCACGTATCGCCTCTTCCACGATGGCGAGTACATCGCCGGCGGCGTCCAGCGGCCGCGGCACAGCCACCCCGCTCGCGGGCGGCGCGGCGCGCCGACCAATCCGGTCAAGCCGTCGATCCAACGTCATGGGCCATCCCCCTTTCCTTCGAGATCGCGCACGCGTTGCTCCAACTCCCCGGCGGTGAGCACACTCACGAGCGCCCGCGCGACACTCGCCATCGCGGTCGCCTGTTGTGGCGTGAGGGTGCCGGTTCGCACATCTTCGAGTGCCGCTTCCAGCCGTCCGTACACCGACAGCAGCCGAGGCGGCACCAGCCCGCGCAGCCGTGCAGCGCTGGCGCTGTTCTGTCCGCCCCGCCGTCGTGCGAGGTGGCGTTCGATCGAGCGTGTGGGATCGTGACTGTAGCAATAGCCGTCGTCGCCCGCGATCGGTGCGCCGCACGGCTGGCCGTCGGCTCGCGTTCCCGCACAGTTCGCAACAGTTCGCACCGCTTCGGTCATCACATCCCCCCAATCCCATCTGTCACGCCGATTTGGCCTCGTTACACGGGGCGCAGCGGTCCCACCGCGCGTCATGGGTGCTGGCCCCACAGGTCACGCAGGGTTGCGTGTCGCACTGCCAGCATCCGTCGCCCTCCCCCAACTCGGTATCGCAGCCAGGGCAGCGCCGCACGGGCGGCGGCATCTCGTCATCCAGCATGTTCCGCCAACCACCGGCGCCATCGTCCGCACGGTCCGCACCGTCCGGCTCAGATTCGGCGGCTGCGGGCCA
>JBBQGR010000296.1:0-3828 GCA_038323185.1 Phycisphaerales bacterium
CTCTGCCGGGTGAACGCGTCCTCTGGATCGTCGTCACTCCGATGGATCCGACGCCCGTTCTTCCCGCTGATCATCTGATTACGCTCACGGTTAACACGGCGATCGGACCGGGGTCAATTGCGTACATCGGAGATATCCGCAACTCAGAGCCAACGCAGGGCCAACTCGCACTTGGATTGATCCAAGTGACGGGTACGGCCGGAAACCCCGCGTCTCCCAACTCCACCAGCATCGTCGCACAGCGCATCGGTTAGATCATCGCACCAAGTGGCATCGGATCTGAAGTGCGAGCACTCGGATCTGTGGGCGGCCCTGCTGGCGAGATTACAGAGCTTCTCTCAACCGGCGGCTCGATCACCGGTAACATCTCCGCGGCACTTGGCATTCAACGCATCACTTGCGAGTCCGGCACGCTTGGCCCAGCCTCGGGCCTCTCCACCATTCAGATTACCGGTTCGTCGGACACCTTCGACATCGGGCGAATTCGCGCGAAGTCGATCCGCGCAGATATCGACACCGTATCTGGTGGATCGGGCAGTTTCGCTCGTGTGGCACCGATCACTACGCTTGGTCCCGCCGCCGCGGGCGGGGTTGGCGATTTCACAGGCAGCGTGCGCACTGCGAACCTCGGCCTTCTGTACCCCGGCAACTTCACCGCCTTCATGGACATCGCTGGTGACCTCAACGCCGACGTCACCTTCCTGTACACGCTCGCTGCTCTAGAAGGCCTCGCCTTCCCGGCCGCGATCAACATCGGTGGTGAGCTTCCCGCCAACAAGACCATCCGCGTCGGCTTGTCGATGGAAGGCGGCAATACCGGCGTGGGCGGCATCAAGGTCACCGCCGCAGGCGGCCTCAAGGGTCAGGTGATGGTCAATGCGCAGAACGGAAACCCCGCAACCTACCCCTGGCTCGGCGATGTCATCGTCGGTTCGACCCTCCTCGATCCCGGCACGACCGGCAGTTCACCACACTACTCCACTCTCTCCAGCACCCTCGGCGGCGGTGCGGTTGGCCTTGTTCCGTTCAACCTCCACAAGGAAGACAGTCTCCCCGTAAATGGCTCCGGTGCGTGCTCGTATCCCTCTCGCAACTGGATCAACTGCGGCACCGACTCCACCGACATTCGCGACACGCTCGTTCTGCGTCACTAAGGCCTCATCCTCGACCAAGTCCTCGGCGGGGCACTCCCGGTCAAGGTCGAGCGCCAGTCGCTGGTTCAGCAGTGCAACCCCAACTGCACGCTCGCGCCATGGGAAGACGTCTGGACTCAGGTCGATGTCTGCGTCGCGCCGACCGAAGGATCTTCGCCACGCCCGCGCGAACTCTGGATCGCACGCAAGCGCATCGGCGGCGTGGCCCAAACATGGTGGGGCGGCTACCAGATCCGTGTCTCGCTGATGCCGAGCGACACCAATCCCGACCTTCGCAGCGCGGGCACGCTCGCGGCCAACGCACCAATTATCGCGGGCTATCCATACTCTTTCGCAACCCTCTGCGATGATTTCCTCGGGCTCAGCGCAGGCGGCTGGACCAACGACGACATTGTGGCCTGGGGCGCAACACCCACCGACCTCAACAACGACGGCGTCGCCGAGGCCGCGGACCTCGCGCTCCTCGTCAACCTCGTCACGTAGACCGAGCAAGGCGGCGGCTGGGGCAGTCTGCCGACGAAGTAAGAGGTCGCCGCGGTTTCGGGAGGCGGCGGGGACCATCGAAGTCGGCCTAGGGCGGCTGACTTCGATGGCACGATCTGCATGGGCTGCATGGGCTGCACGGGGTGGCACGTGATCGCACGAGCTGGCACGCCGCGTTGCGGCTGCTCTCGCTACACTCCGGCTCCATCACACAGGAGCCTCCATGTTTACGAGCATTTCCGCTTCGGCCAAGGGTTCTTTCGACGCTGTTGTCTTTGGGTACTTTGGCGAGAAGGGGAAGGGTCTTGGGCTGGATGATCGCACTCGCGCGGCGGCCTCGGGCCTTGGTGCGCTGGATGCCGCGAAGGAGGCGCTGGCTCGGGCCGAGGCGACGGGCGACTCTGGCACGATCGTGGAGTCCTTCTCGTCGCGCAAGGGTGGTTCGCCGCTGCGGGTGATGCTGGCAGGGCTTGGTGACAAGGCGAAGTTCGAGGCTGGCTCGCTGCGCGGGATCGCGGCGGCGGTGGGGCGGCGTCTTGCGGCGCTCAAGTGCACGACGCTTGGTGTTGAGCTTGACGGCGCGGTCCACGCGGCGAAGCTGGACGTGTTCGACGCGGGCAACGCCTTTGGCGAGGGGCTTGGCCTCGTGGGCTGGGTGTGCGATGAGTTCAAGGGGAAGGCAACGCCCGACCCCAAGCGCACGAAGCTTGGAGTGCGGGTCGGGTCGGTGGACTTCCTCTCGGGTGTTGATCGCGGGCTTGGGCTGGCGGAGTCGGCGAACTTCGCACGGACGCTCTCTCAGACGCCGCCGAACATCGCAACGCCGGGGTACATGGCCAACATCGCCAAGCGGCTGGCGCGCGAGACGGGGCTGAAGTTCAGCGTGATGGAGGGCGACACGCTCGAGCGCGAGAAGATGACGGGTCTGATCAACGTCGGCAAGGCGAGCGAGAACAAGCCGTGCATGATCCGGCTTGAGTATGTGCCGCCGGGCGGGGGCAAGGGCAAGCCGATCGTGCTGATCGGCAAGACGGTGACGTACGACACGGGCGGCCTCTCGCTCAAGATCAACAACGGCATGGTGGGCATGAAGCGCGATAAGGATGGCGGCTGCGCGGTGATGGGCGCGATGCACGCGATCGCGACGACGATCAAGCCCAAGAAGCGCGTCGTGGCGCTGCTGGCGGCGGCGGAAAACTCGATCTCTGATGAGGCGTATCGCCCCGACGACGTGCTGACGTATCGCAACGGTGTGACGGTTGAGATCACCAACACCGATGCCGAGGGGCGGCTGGTTCTGGCCGATGCGCTGGTGTGGGCGTGCGAGAAGGAGAATCCTGGCGCGATCATTGACCTGGCCACGCTGACGGGTGGCGTCGTGGTGGCGCTGGGCTCGACGTTCTGCGGCATGTTCTGCGAGGACGACGCGCTGCGCGGGAAGGTCGAGGCCGCGGCGGCGAAGTCGGGCGAGCGCGTCTGGCGGCTGCCGATGCACAACGAGTATCGCGAGATGATGAAGAGCCCGATCGCGGACATCCTGAACAGCAACGCCAACCGCAAGGCTCATCCGATCCAGGGCGCGGCGTTCCTCAGCTACTTCGTCGAGGAGAGTGTGCCCTGGTGCCACCTCGACATCGCGGGCGTGCACGTCAGCGAGGGGAACAAGGGCATGTTCATCGATGGGCCCACGGGCTGGGGCGTGCGGCTGCTGGCGGAGATGATGGAGGGGTGAGGCGCGGGGTCAAGTGGTTGAGTGGTCAAGTGGTCAAGTGAGTAGATGAGCCTTTGCTTTTCGTAGCTTGGCTTTATCTGGCTTGGTTTCACTTGAGCTCGGGCTGCGCCGGGTCGGTTTGGACCTTGTCGTTGAGTTCGTTTGGCATGGACTGCTTGTACCACGTTGTGGTGTCGGGTCCGGGCTTGTCGATGGGTTCCCAGCTGACCTTGGCGGCGCCGAGGACGGTGCCTGTGGCGAAGGCGAGATCGACCTGGGAGATCTGGTAGTCGGAGAGGGCGCGGATCTCGGCGACCTGGGCTTCGGCGAGGCGTGCCGCGGCGTCGAGAACGTCGGTGCTGGTGGAGCGGCCGGTGTCGAAGGCTCGCTGCTCGCTCTGGAGCGCGCGTGTGTTGAGAATGACGCTCTGTCGCGCGGCGATGATGCTCTGGTAGCCCGCGGTGAGAAGGTCTGGTAATT
>JBBQGR010000297.1:0-3825 GCA_038323185.1 Phycisphaerales bacterium
CGCAGCAGTTCCCGCTCGTCCAGCGTGATCGATGGACAGGGCTCCAGACCAACGCCCGTCCCGCCGAACGCGCCCGCCTCTCAGACCTTCTCGCAGCCTTCAAGCAGCTTGACATTCCGCCGCAGGACCAGATCGGCATCCTCCAGATGCTCCACAAGACCGGCAAGCTCCAGGCCAAGATCATCATCGACTGAGAAGCACTTGTTCACACCGCCATGAGCCTCACGACCACATCCATCCCGACGGCCACACCCCCGCCAGCCGCGGCGTCCTTCGGCGACTCCGCCGAGAACCGTCGTGACGTCGGCGAGCGTGAGCTCTTCTCCAGCGTGATCGCGCGGGCCAGCCGCGCGCCCGGATCGTCGAAGGAAGCCGACGCTCGCACCGCGGCCCAGGGCCTGGTCTCCACGGCCCTCGTCCAGCCCATCTTCAAGCAACTCCGCGAGAGCGCGAGCGCCGCAGCCCCACCCTTCGGCCCCGGGCCCGGCGAGCGCAGTTTCCGCAGCATGCTCGACACCACGATGGCGCAGAAACTGGTCTCCTCGCAGAATTGGCCACTCGTTGACCGTTTGGCACGCGATCTGCTGAAGAAAGGTTCACCAACCCTCTCGCTCACCAGCACACCCCTCCAGATCCAGCCCTTGCCAACCCTCACCGCTTCGGATGTCGCCCGATGAACACCGCACGCAGAAACATCGCCACGCCAAAGCCCCAGCCGCCCCGGCTCACTCCCGAGCGGCTGGGTGAAGAGCTTGGCGCACTGCTGGTCGCGATGACACGCTCGTATGAGCGGCTGCACGCAACCAACACCGATCAGCGTGAGAGCGTGCGCCGGGCCCGCACCGACCAGCTCGCGGCCGCAACCTCCACGCAAGAACGCCTCATCGCAGAGATCGCGGCACTTGATACCAAGCGTCGCGAGCTAGTCGCGCTCGCGTGCACGAGCTTCACCGAGCTGCGCATCAAGCCTGCCGCGAGCGTAACACTTTCGGACCTCGCGCTCGTCGCGCCAATCGCCTCGCGTGCCGATCTTCTCGATCGCGCGGCGGCACTCCGCACGCTCATCAAGTCCGTCCAGACGCAGAACTCGTCAATGCGCACCGTGGCACAGGGCCTCCTCACGCATGTCGAGAGCGTTCTGCGCCAGGTCGCGATGACGTTGTCCCACAGCGGAACCTACGGGCCAAGGGGCCATGTCGAGGCGGGCGGACCCGTCACGACCTCGCTCGATCTTTGCAGCTAGCAGCATCGCGCCAGAAGCCGGACCGCGTTCGGAGCCACTCGCATGAGTCTGACCGGAGCCATGAACATCGGTCGCAGCGCGCTGAACGCAAGCTCGCTGGGGATCCAGATCGCTGGCAACAACATGGCCAACGCGGCCACGCCCGGCTACTCGCGCCAGCGCGGCATCCTCTCAGCACTCCGCGGAGACGGCACCCCGCTGGGAAGCTCCATTGGTTCCGGCGTCCGAATGCAGGCGATCCAGCGCCAGGTCGATGAGGCGCTCCAGAGCCGCCTCCGCGCGGGCAACAGCGATTCCGCAGCCGCAGACACACTGAGCACCATCTATTCGCAGGTCGAGACCGTTCTGGGCGAGCTCGGCGATGCCGACCTCTCGAGCGAGCTCTCCTCCTTCTTCCGCGTCTGGTCCGAGCGCGCCAACCAGACCAAGAGCTCTGCCAGCGTTGTGCAGCAGGGCGACAAGCTCTCGCAGTTCATCCGTCGCGTGCGCTCGGACCTCTCAGGCCAGCGTACTCAGGTTGATGCGCAGCTTGATGGCTCGGTCGCTCGCGCCAACGAGCTCCTCTCGACCATTGCGAACGTCAACAAGCAGATCCAGGAGACCGAGTACGGCGGCAATCCCGCCAACACACTCCGCGACCAGCGCGATCAGGCCTTGGAACAGCTCTCGCAGCTCATGGACGTCTCCGTGGTTGATCGCGGTGCGCAGGGCTACGACGTTCTCGTCGGCTCGACCCCGGTCGTCATGGGCTCGCAATCACGCGGCGTCGAAGTTCGGCGCGAGACCGGCGCCAGCGGCCTCAACATCTCCATCCGAGTCGCGGCCAACGGCCAGAAGCTTGGCATCTCCAGCGGCAGCGTGGGAGCGCTCCTCGCGTCGCGCGACGACGCCGTCAACGGCACCATCGACGCCCTCGACGACCTCTCGGGCCAGCTCATCTTCGAGGTCAACAAGCTGCACAGCACAGGCATTCCGCAGAACTGGCTCACGAGCACCGGCTCCACGATGCGCATCCCCACGCTCGACCGCACTCGCGCGATGAACGACGCGAGCAATCAGGCGTTCGGCGAGCTCCCCTTCCGCGCCGTCAACGGCGGCTTCATCGTCAACGTGCGCGACACCACCACCAAGGCCGTGACCAGCGTGCGCATCAACGTCGATCTCGACGGCATCAACAGCGCCGGCCAGCCCGGCACAGCCGGCGACACGACGGCCCAGCAACTCGCGGACGCCATGGCCGCGGTCCCCGGCCTCTCTGCGAGCATCGCTCCGAATGGCCAGCTCCAGGTCGCTTCGCTGCCAGGCTACGAGTTCACGTTCGCCGATGACACATCTGGCGCCCTGGGCACGCTCGGCCTGAACGCCTACTTCACCGGCACCGATGCCTCCGACATCGCAGTCCGCTCCGACCTCGCGAGCGATCCAAGCCGCCTCTCATCGGGGCGCATGGTCAATGGCCAGCTCGTAGAAAACGGTACCGCCCTCGCGCTCGCGAGCCTCCAAACCACAACCGTAAAGGGCCTATCGAACCGCTCCATCGCCGACGCCTGGCGGGACACCGCACAGCAAGTGGGCGCCCGCGCGAGCGCTTTCGCCTCCGCCGCAGACGCCGCGTTCGTCGTCAAGGACTCACTCGAAGGCCAGCGATCGGCCATCAGCGGCGTCTCCATCGACGAAGAGTCCATCAGCCTCCTCGACTACCAGCGCCAGTACCAGGCCGCGGCCCGAGTCATCAGCGTCGCACAGGAGATGACCAACACGCTGCTGCAGTTGATCTAAACGAGCAAATTCGCCGCGATACTCCCCGCCTTTGGTTCTCATTCTCGCTTTCCGCTTTCACTTTTCGCTTTCTAAACATGTCCAGCATCCCCTCCAACCTCTCCCGCGTCCCGAACTCGCTCTCCTCGCGCTTGTCGCTGGGATCGATCAATCGTTCCAACGTCAGCCTGCTCATCGCGCAGCAGCAGCTCGCGACCGGTCGCCAGATCCAGCGCATGAGCGACGACATCGTCAAGGCCGCGGCGATCGGCGTCCTTGATGATCGCCTCGAGCGATCCGACCAGCTCAAGCGAAACCTCTCTCACGCGGACTCTTCAATCAACGTGATCGACTCGATCCTCGCGGAAGCTGGCGATGCCGCGGGCCAGGCCAAGAGCATCGCGTCCGACCAGCTCTCTCTCACGACAAGCCAGGCCGAGAGACTCGGCCAGGCCACCGTCGTCGACCAGATCCTCGCTGGCCTCTTCAACACCGCCAACCGCCAGTCCGTTGCGGGATACGCGATGGGCGGCACCGTCACCAGCCAGCCCCCACTCACCTCGCTCCATGGCTACTACCGCTACACCGGCGTCGGCACCGCGGGCCTCACGACCGATCTTGGCCTTGCGTCCAATGTGCCCATCACGCTCGGCGCTGGCAACTCGCTCGTCGGCACGGGCTCTCGCCTCGCTGGCACCGTCGACCTTGATCCGGGTCTCACTACGAGCACGCGGCTCACGGAGTTGCAAGGCGCGCGGGCGCAGGGCGTCGCCGTCGGTCCCGTGCAGTTCGCCTTCTCCGGCGGCCCGGTCCAGACCCTTGAC
>JBBQGR010000298.1:0-3818 GCA_038323185.1 Phycisphaerales bacterium
GTTGAGGGTCTGACGCCCGACCAGAAGAAGATGATGGACGAGGTGATGCGGTAGCGGTACCGGGTGCCAGCGGCACACTTCCTTGGTTTGCCGCCCTGGTGTCTCGCACTCAAACCCGGCCTCAAGGTAAGACCTATTTCACTCGATACGACCGTTCGCCGGGTGTAGCCTTTGGCTTGGGCGGCGGCGAGCACGTTCGCATCCCCGAGTGCCCGAGCGAATAGCCATTGGGATGCGGCACGAATGACCACGATGAGCAAGGATCCAGTGTCGACCCCTCCGGTCTTGAACCCTCCGGTCTTGAACCCTCCGGCTCAGCCACCCCACGCGTCCGTGTCCCCCGTCGCTGGGAAGCCTTCCCAGCCGCGCGCCGGTCTTGAATCAGCGAGTGACGAGAAGACCGGCTTCTTCTCCGCCAAGGGCGAGCTTCGCGGCGCGATCGTCGCTGGTGTGCTCCTCGGCATCGGCTTTGTCCTCCACACGCTGCTCGACATCGCCTGGGCCGAGTCGTTCGTCTGGCTCAGCCTCGCTATCGGCATGGTCTATGGCGGCCGCCCCGCGATCGAGTCGCTTCGCGACAAGCGGTTCGACATCGACGTGCTGATGGTCGTTGGTGCCAGCCTTGCGGCGTACCTGGGCCATCCCGAGGAGGGCGCGCTCCTCCTCTTCCTCTTCGTGCTCGCTGGCGCGCTCGAGGATCTGGCGATGCACCGCGCCCGGCGCGAGGTTGAGGCGCTCCACACGCTGATGCCTACCGAGGCCATGGTCCTGCGTGATGGCGTGTGGGCCGAGGTCGCCGCCGAGTCGCTGGTCGCGGGCGACCGCGTCAAGATCCGGCCCGGCGAGCGCGTTCCCGCCGACGCGACCGTCCTGATGGGCGAGTCCTCGATGGATCAATCGGCCATCACTGGCGAGAGCATCCCGCGCCACGTCAAGCCCGGTGACGAGCTCTTCGCGGGGACGATCAACACCGACGACGTCATCGAGGCCACGGTTCTGCGCCCTGTCAGCGAGTCGAGCCTTCAGAAGATCCTCGAGCTCGTGACCAAGGCCCGCGAGCAGCGCGAGCCCGTGCAGCGCACGATCGACCGCCTCAGCCAGCCGTACGCGCTGAGTGTTCTTGGCATCTCGACGCTGGTCTTCCTGGTCTGGTGGCTCGGTCTATCGCGCCCGTGGTATGACTCGATGTACACGGCCATCACGCTGCTGATCGTCGCTTCGCCGTGTGCCCTGGTGATTGCGACGCCCACGGCAACGCTCGCCGCCATCGCCCGCGCCGCTCGCGGCGGCGTTCTCTTCAAGGGCGGCCAGTCCATCGACCAACTCGCCAACATCGGCTCGGTCTGCATGGACAAGACCGGCACGCTCACGTACGGCCGCCCGCATCTGTACGAGGTCCACCCGGTCGCGTGGTCTGATGGGGCGGAGATGCTCGCCATCGCCGCGAGCCTCGAGGCCGACTCAACGCACCCCATCGCGAGCGCAGTGCGCGAGGCCGCGAAGCAGCGCGGCGTAACACCAGCGAAGCTCGAGAACATCAACCACACCACCGCCCAGGGACTCGAAGGCCGCTTTGAGGGCAGGCCCGTGCGGCTCGGGCGCTACAGCTTTGCCGAGCCGCTCATTCCCATCTGCTTCCGGAACCGCGTGCAGGAAGTGCTGGGCAAGATCCAGGAGCGCGGGCACATCGCCGTCGTCGTCGCGCGTGGTGCGCTCGCGAGCGATGCCCCCGAGGCACAGACTGATGAGGGAGGCGAGGTCGCCGTGCTCATCATGGCCGACACGGTGCGGCCCGGCGCTTCCACGCTCGTGCAAGAACTTCACGCGCTCAAGGTCCGGCCCGTGCGAATGCTCACCGGCGACAACAAAATCACTGCGGAGCGCGTTGGGAAGTCGCTCGGCCTCGACGCGGTCGATGCCGACCTCCTGCCGGCCGACAAGCTCAGGATCGTCGGCGAGATGAAGCGCGACGCCGCACGCGTCCACAAGCGCGGCGAGCCCGATGCCGATGCTCACAACCGCGTGCTTGCTGGAGGCGTCGCCGTCGTGGGCGATGGCGTCAACGACGCGCCCGCGCTCGCCGCCTCCGACGTTGCAATCGCCATCGGCACCATCGGCACCGCCGCGGCACTCGAGTCGGCTGATGTCGTGCTCCTCTCCGACGACCTCGCGACGATTCCATGGGCCATCCGCCTCGCGCGCCGCGCGCGCTGGACCATCAAGGCGAATCTGACGCTCGCCATGAGCGTCATCATCCTGATGGGAATCGCCACGCTTGTGGGCTCGCTCATTGACCGCCCGATCCCCCTCGCTATCGGCGTGCTGGCCCATGAGGGTGGCACGCTCTTGGTCGTCGGGAATTCGCTGCTGCTGCTGGCCTTCGCCAAACCCGTGGCGGTTATGGCTGCCGCTGGCCCAAACAAATAGGTGTCGTAAACCTATCAAAATACGATTGCGGAACGGAGCCTTACCGTTTCACGAATTTTGGTTGTATTTTTGTCCGGTATTGACAAAACTTCTGAACCTTTCGGTGCTTGGGTCGGTAGCGTTGACACCGATTCTGGATGCTTTGGGTCGGTTGCCTTTACCCATGAGTCGCAGGGGACCGGACCGAAGCACTGTTCGAGCACGCAGGCCTCAACGCAGAAGGAGCACGCCTTGTTCTCTCAGACCACCGAGTATGCTCTTCGCGCGATGTCGTGCCTCGCGCTCGCGCCCAACCAGCTTGTGCCGACCAACACGCTCGCGGCGATGACCAAGGTTCCCAACAACTATCTGGCCAAGGTGCTGCAGCTCCTCGCCGCGTCGAACCTGATCATCGGTCGTCGCGGCGTCGGCGGCGGGTACAAGCTCGCTCGCCCCGCGACCGACATCCGCCTCGTCGAGGTCATCAACACCGTCGGCTCGCTCAAGCGCATCGAGACCTGTCCGCTCGGCCTGCCCAATCACGGCTCGAACCTCTGCCCGTTGCACCGCACGATGGACAAGGCCGCGGCGGCGATGATTGAGCTTCTCGAAAACGTCACGCTGCAGAACCTCGTCGACGATCCAAAGACGCCCAACAAGCCGATGTGCGACACACAGGCGATGGCCACGCTGACGATCGGGGGCGCCTTGCGAAATCTGTCGGCAGCGCCGAAGGTGTAGACAGAAGAACTGACCCGCCGCCGCGGCAAAACGCCACGAAGCAGGAGGATGAGCCGCCGCGGGACGAACCAACGCGACGCACCCACGGCGCTTCGAACCACACGCTCGCGGCATGGTTCACTACTCCTAGCTTCCCATCGTCTTTGAGCCCGATGAATATCTGTGGTGAGCTGCTTCTTGCCCGCATCTCTGCGGCCAGCTTCTGCCGTCTATCCTCGCGGCATGGAACCGACCAACACTGCCGCTACGGGCACCGCGCCCGATGTCCATCAGCTTGAGGCCCAGCGCCGCGCCAACCGTGATGAGGTCGCCAAACTCGGGTTCGCGCCGTATGGCCAGCGCGTCGATTCGATCACCTCTCAGAGCGAGGCTCGCGCGCGCTACGACGCCGATGCCAGCACCGAGTTCAACGCCCAGTCCAAGCAGCCCGGCTACGTTGATCGCCGCCCGATCGTCACCATCGCTGGCCGCGTCGTCCTTAGCCGCGACAACGGCAAACTCATCTGGATGAACCTGCGCGACGCGACGGGCGTGATGCAGATCGCCGTCTCGCAGAAGGACTGCGATGAGCGCGGCTTCAAGCTCGCCAAGCTCACGGACCTCTCGGACATCATCGTCGCGACCGGCCGCCTGATGGAGACCAAGAGCGGCGAGAAGACCGTCTGGTGCAC